>JBNMJJ010000130.1:0-6641 GCA_050873745.1 Lachnospiraceae bacterium
GTTTACACAAAACTTGAAACGGTCTCACGATTTGGGTACAAAATTTATTTTTGCCATTCTTGACCTAAACTCAGAGCATCTACTTTGGAGTGGGTGCTTTCCCTTTGTACTGTTATAATACTATTAATGGATTGTCAAATCATCTCATATCAGTGACTTTCCGAAAATAAATTTACTGCTTTTGTTCATCTGTGGCATACGCTATCAACTCTTTTTTTAAAAGTGGAAGTCCAATATACCACAGGAAAATCCAAATGTCACTAAGGCTTTCTAAAGTGTGGCGAATGGACATTTCCGGGATTGCTTTATGGTGTTTGGTTCTAATTGTTTTTGGGAGCGTTATTCTCGGAGTAATAACGAAAAGCTCCTTCAATGTAATCAGAAGCCCCTTTTCTATATTCGGTATTGGTTATGTTTTTAATATAATCGTTTGCGTATATGTCAATAAGTACATTTATATAGGGCTTATCAAGAGATACGTCAGTGCTGTTTTTCTGCATAAATTGCAATAATTCGTGGACAATTGCTTGTATTTTGGGGGAAGAAACATTTTCTGATAAATCCGCAGTTAATTTACCATATAGCATATCAGATTGTTCGGGAAGTCTCATAAACAGCGTATTTTCTAGCTTTTAGTATATATGATGATACCTGCCCCAAATTTATCTTCACTCACAATACACCCACGGCAAACACCCATGACAAGGCGTTAAGCGTCCAGGGGTGTTTAGCATACTTAGGGTCATACTTCCCCCCTACACCCCTAGCACCTCCCTAACCACTCCAGACACCTCCCGAACCCTCTTCTCCTCAAATTCAGGATAGTCTCGGAACCATTTCATGTTCAGTGGGGAAGGATGTGGCAGGACAAAGGCATTCTTCCCATTTATTTCAAGATTCTGAAAGACCAAATCCGTCAATTTTTCACCCGGAAAGAAATAAGCAGCGGCATATCCTCCAATCAGAATATAGAGTTCATTTTGTACCAGGGCAAGCTCCTGTGCCAGCCACTTATCGGCGCAGCATTTCGGCGGCCTTCTGTCACCGCCGCCGGGGGCTTTTCCCGGATAGCAATGGGCTGTAGATACAATATAAAAATTATCCGGATGATAGAAGGTTTCATCCGATATTTGATACCATTCCGAACGAAGCCGCCGTCCGCTTGCATCATTAAAGGGTTTTCCGGTGTTATGGACACTCCGGGAAGGAGCCTGACTAATCTGCATAATTTTGGCATTAAGATTGCCGAACAGAATCGGGCGGGGTTCAAAACCGAAATCATCCTGGCAATGGCGGCAGGCAGCTATCTGTTCCTGAAGGTGATGAAATTCTGTTAAGTCTGCTTCTTTAGCAGTATGATTATTTGGCATAGCAGTTTCTCCTTCTAGGTCTTAGTATACCCTATAGTTTAAGAGTAAACAACGGTTGGAGTAAACATTATTTTCTTGAGTAAAGGGTTAGTGTGGAGAGAACTTCTAGAGGCTTATACGAAGCATATGCCGGGCTCATGCCCGGAAAATGCCCAAAATACAAGCATTCTTCCCGCTAATTTGAGATGCTGCCAAGCAACACCACGGAGGCTAAAACAAAAATCCACAGCCGGAGAGAGGAGAGGCCCCCTCTCTCCCTCTCCCCCATCTTACCCCTTCAAAACCTATGTACGAACGTCAGCCCGCACAAGATAAAATATACTCAGCAGATAGGGAATCAGAATAAAAACAAGGCAGGCAGGAATAAACTGGGGCAGATTTAACTCCATATTCGGATTGTTGGCTCTCATCCCGACTGAGAACAGGCTGTAAGGAAATAAATACCAAAGTCCCTTTGCGGTAAATACCAGTCCTGCAATTCCCCCGGCGGTACTGATGGCAATGGGAAGGGCAAAGCTGCGGATAACCAGAGACAGGAAAATCTGGGCGGAACAGACAGCAATCCCGCCTGCAAACCCGCAAAGGAACCAGGAAACCATTTCCTGGGGAAGGGGAGAGGAAATGCCGGCCAGCTTACCGCAGACAATAAACAGGAAAGACTGCCAAAGCAGGGTAAGGCCAAGCAGAAAGAGGGCTGCAAGGAGCTTTCGGGTCACGATTTTTATGGGTGAGGTAAGGGTCAATAGCTGGTTCCAGTTAGTTCCCTTATGCTCCAACTGCCACAGACAGCTTGAGTAGATTCCCAGCAGTGCAGGCATAAACAGCATACAGAAGAATAAAGAATGCTGTGTCCACAGGCTGTACCATTCCTTCTGCAAAACGCCCAGATTCATCAGATAGTTGAAGGTGCCGAAAAAAGCGGATATGCCGGGGAGCAAAATAAAAGCAATCCACAGAGGGCTTCTTTTCAGCTTTATCCATTCCATAGGCAGCCTGGATAAGCCTTTTTTCGATTGAGCGGACTTTGAAGCGGCTTTGCGGCTATTCTTTTTTTCCTTTTGCAGAGAAGAGGGGAGCAGGGCAAAGTGAAGCCTTTCCACATCATATTCGGTAAAGAGCTTAAGGCCCAGTATAAGCAGCATAAGGAGCCAAAGGAAAATGGCGGCAAAGGAACCGGTCAGGGGAGAAGTAAAATAAAAATCGGTGGTACGCATCTGAGGGTTCCAGTCCATGGCAACGATACCGGTGGCACCGAATAATCCCCAGGGAATCACCTGATACAGAATACCTCTGGGTAAGAACTGAATAAAAAGTCCAATCAGACTTCCCATCAACCCTATGGATAAACCCACCGCCTGATTTGCCCAGATAAAAGAGAGAAGAAGCTGCAGGCAAAACAGAATAAAGCAGATGAAAAGGGTGCTGAGGCCATAGAGGCCGTATTGCGGGAAGGGGCATGGAGTGGGAAAGCCGTAATAGCGCCCCAGTAAATACAGTCCCCCAAGCTGTGCAAGACAGAAGAGGAAAAGGCTAAAAAAGCCGTACAGCAGCTTACTCATAAACAGCCCATTAGGAGACTGCATGGTTTTTAAAAACTTCCAGCTATGGGCCTTGTGCTCCATATCCATAAGGCGGCTGGCGAAAACACTCAGAATCGTGGGCATGAGCATAGAGTTTAAAAGAGCCATATTGTAGAGCTGGGCCATCCAGCCCTGAGAAGAATCCTTCATATTCCAAAGCATAAAGGCAAGTTGAAAAGCCAGCGCACCCAGCAGAATAAGGGAAAGAAAACGGTGTCTGGCTTTTTTATATTCCATAAGGTATACTTTTATAACTTGTTTCATAAACTTTCGGCGCCTCCTGTAAGCTGAAGGAAGATTTCCTCCAGGTCTTTGTGTTCTGCATTGGAATCCGTGGCTTTTAGTGCATCAAGACTTCCCTGAAAAATTAATTCACCGTGATGGATAATGCCGACCAAATCTGCAATCTGCTCTATCTCATGCAGAAGATGGCTGGAGATAAGAACGGTCATATTGTAGCGGGTGGGAAGGCTGCGGATAAGATTTCGGATTTCCTGGATTCCTGCCGGGTCCAGTCCGTTGGTGGGTTCATCCAGAATGAGAATCCGGGGTTTTCCCAAAAGCGCCATGGCAATGCCCAGTCTCTGCTTCATTCCCAGGGAATAGTGCTTCGTTTTTTTATCCTGTGCGTTTTCCAGGCGGACTAACTGTAGAACTTCATCAATTTCTTTTCTTTTACACCCCTTTAGCCGGGCCACAAGCTCCATGTTTTCAAATCCGGTCAAATGACCATAATAGCTTGGGTTTTCAATCAGACTTCCCGTATTTCTTAAGAGGGACAAACGGTTGTGGGCCGACATTTTCTCGTTCATCAGATAAACGGCTCCGCTTGAGGGAGTAATCAATCCCAGAATCATTTTTAAAGTGGTGCTTTTTCCGGCTCCGTTGGGGCCCAGAAAACCGTATACACAGTTGGGGGGAATCTGAAGATTTACGTTTTTTACCCGGTGGTGGCTGCCGGAGCTTTTGCATAGACCGGAAGTCTGGATAATGTAGTTTTGGCTGGTTATTTCCTTTTGTTTCATAGTCTGTTCCTTTCTTTTTTTATCTGCTGAATTTCTCAGGCAGGTTTTGTTCATAGTTTAAAAAATGTAATTTACAAAAATATGACGATTACCTTACATTTAGCTTAAATTGGGTAAATTTTCTTTTGGAACAAGGGTGGATAAGCTATAATAGGCATGAATACCGGGAAAGGAGCAAAGAAATGAAACTGCAGGATTGTTCTGTTTTAATCGTGGATGATGAGCCTGCCATGCTGGAAATGATAAGGCATTTATTAAAGCGTGAGGGTTATCGGAATATTCATACTGCCTCCTGCTGCCGGGATGCCTTGAGGAAGGTGGAGAAGGAGGTTTTTCACATCATACTGTTGGACGTAATGCTTCCTGATGGAGACGGCTTTTCCCTGTTTGAGAACCTCAAGGAAAGGGGAAATATTCCGGTTATATTTTTATCCGCAAGAGATGAGGACCAGGCACGCTTAAAGGGGCTGGGCCTGGGGGCTGATGATTACATTACAAAGCCCTTTCTGCCGGAGGAATTATTGCTGCGCCTAAAGGCGGTGCTGAGGCGTTCCTGGCAACTGGCGGAGCCCCAGGTGCAGGTGGCCATTGGAGACTGCCGGGTGGATTTTTGTGCAGGAAGCATTTTTCATGGAGAGAAAGAATATGAGCTGACGGCAAAGGAGTATACGTTATTGAAAAAGTTTTGCGAGAATCGGGGCAGGATAGTTTCCATCAATTCTCTGTGCGATACTTTGTGGCCGGATGGGAGCTATGGGTACGAAAATTCCCTTATGGTCCATATCCGGCGGCTCAGGGAAAAAATAGAAAAGAACCCGTCCAAACCGGAATATCTGGTGACGGTCAGAGGTCTGGGGTATAAATTAAAATGAGGAAAATTGAGCAGATAATTAAATATATGGCGCTGTTTGTCCTGGTATTGGGGGGGATGCTTTTATTAAATATGTTTCTGTTTTTTGGAATAATAATTTATACCGATGACTCATCCGCTGAGTTTCCTGTGAGAAGGCTGGCAAAGCAGTTGGAGCAGGAGGGCGGAGGTGTGGTCGGGATAAGTCAGGAGGGAATTTCCCTGTTGGAGGACTATCGCTGTTTTGCCATGCTTTTAGATGGGGAAGGAAGAATTATCTGGGAGTATAAGCTGCCCGGGGAGCTTTGGAAACAGTATTCCTTACCGGATGTGGCGGTATTTTCCAAATGGTATCTGGCCGACTATCCGGTAAGCTGTTGGGTGATGGATGAGAATTTACTGGTGGTGGGGGCAAGAAAGAACCTTATCTGGAAATACAATATCGCCTTTACCATTTCCGCACTGGAGCTGTATGCCAGAACGATTCCCCTGATTGGTCTGGTGGATTTGTGCATCAGTATTTTTCTGCCTATTCTTTTTCTTCGCAGGCACAATGAAAAAATGCAGCAGGAAAGAACCGCATGGATTGCAGGAGTGTCTCATGACATCCGAACGCCCCTTGCTCTGGTGATGGGGTATGCGGATGAACTGACAAGAGAGGGTAGCGGGCACCCCCGGGAACTGGCGGAGAGGATAGAAAGGGAAAGCTTGAAAATCCGCCGCCTGGTAACGAATCTGAATACGGAAAATAAAATGTCTTATGGAAGGGTAAAATGGGAGAAGGAAAAGATTTGTTTCGCTGCATTTTTACGGGAAGAATTATGCGATTTTATGAACCGGGATATGGAGGGAAGGTATGATTTTCAGATTGAAATTGATGCCGCTGCAGAGCAGATGTTTATCCGGGGAAACAGGGAGCTGCTTGGCAGGATGATTGAAAACCTGCTGAATAATGCAACGGGCCACAATCCCGATGGCTGTCAAATCCGGGTCCGGTTGTCCCGTACAGGCAGAAATCGCTGGGTTTTTGGCGTTGAGGACGATGGCTGCGGCATACCGGAAAAGGTTTTACGGGACATCCACAGAAAAAATAAGAAAAACATACTGCCGGAGAGAGGTCTGGGACTCAGGCTGATTTACCGGATTGCCAGATTTCACGGCTTCAGAGTGTATATTTTGGCCGGGGAAGGAAAGGGCATGAGCTGTAAAATCTTCTTTTCGGGGATTTCTGGCAGGCCCTGACCGGAATTATCCTTGACTGGCGGCAGGAATCGTAGTAACCTTATAACGAATAAAAACTACAGGAGGTGAAAATCATGGACAGTTGCGATAGTACGGGAAGAAGTATGATGTACGGAGAGAAAAAACAGAATGAGATTTCATCGCAGCCTTCCATGAGATTCATTTAGGGGATTCATATAGGCTACGCTTTTCATCCTGCTTTTTTATCACCGTATTTACTTATTCCTATACTTCACAGCCGGTAACTTGAAGGTCTGCTTTAGGAAACAGTTAAAGCGGTGTATTTTTTATGCCTGTTTTGGCATGGAAGGGAGAAAAGGCATGAAGAGAGAAGTGTTAAAAGAACCCAATTATGTAGAAGAGCTGGTAAGGATTATCCGTAACGGACTGGAAGCATCAGAGTCCCTGGAGCGTTTATCCGATTATCATGATAAGGATATTGCAGCAGCCCTGGAGCTTTTGTCCAGGGAAGAAAGAATAAAGGTGTATTCAACACTGGGAGCAGAGAAGGTTTCCGAAATTTTTGCTTACATGGAAGAACCGGACCAGTAGTTGAAAGAGATTTCCATTGAAA
>JBNMJJ010000131.1:0-6641 GCA_050873745.1 Lachnospiraceae bacterium
ACACTTGCGTTACGAAATAGGCGTCTCTAGCTCAGTTGGTAGAGCACCTGACTCTTAATCAGGGTGTCCAGGGTTCGAGCCCCTGGAGACGCATAAAGCACTGTTTTTGGACCTGAGCGTCTGGGGACGGTGTTTTTTTATTGCTTAATGATTTATAGACAGCATTGTTTCAGAAAGGTTGACAATTTTTTTATTATGGCATATCATAAAGGTACAAAAGGCAGTCAACTCCACAGAGTGGCTTCCAAACTAAATAAGAATTATAAAAAATAATCACTTATTGCTTGGTAGGCGGGTGATTATTTTTTTGTACCGTTTTTGCCATTCGTATAAATCAGAATCGTTACAATCAGCATTGCAACTTCGAGTATAATACTCATTTCTTCATATGTACTCATAGCATACCACCTCCTTTCGGAGATGGAAACCACCCAGCAGATTGACTGCCTGATTAAATAGTATCATAAAATATACATTAATCAATATTAAAAGTTTTTTCTTCGGTTATGCCTCTTCTTCCATCCTTTTAAAAATTCTGGCCTCATCCACATAATGCCGGGCATTGCGAATATTTTCCTGAACTTCCTCCTCAGTTACCTGTCGGATAACCTTACCGGGGCTGCCTAATACCAGAGAATTATCGGGAATTACTGCTCCCTGTGTAACCAGGGCATTGGCGCCGATAATGCAGTTTTTTCCGATGGAAGCCCCGTTTAAAATCACGGCTCCCATGCCGATAAGGGTGTAATCATCCACCTGGCAGCCGTGTACGATGGCGCTGTGGCCGATGGTTACCTGCTTTCCGATAGTTACTTTGTAATGCTTATCTACATGCAGGACGGCGTTATCCTGTATATTGCTGCCTTCACCAATCTGGATGCTTTCTTCGTAGCTGCGGACGGTGGCATTATACCAGATGCTGACATCAGCCTCCAGGGTGACGTTTCCCATGACCACAGCACCCTTTGCAATAAAAGCAGTAGGGTCAATTACAGGGACAGGTAGTTGTTCTTTTAATTCTTTTTTCATCGACTTTCTCCAATCTACTTGATTTTCTAAAAAAAATGTTGTATGATACATCTGTTGTTTATCGGAATGTGGCTCAGCTTGGTAGAGCGCTGCGTTCGGGACGCAGAGGTCGCAGGTTCAAATCCTGTCATTCCGATTTTTATTTTATTAAGGAATTTCCGGTTAATACCGGATTTTTTATGCCGCTTTTTATTCTACAGCAAATCGCTCCATCATGGCCATCATTACCGCCATCTGTGAGGATTGTTCCTTACTGATGGCAGCAGTCTTTTCGGCGGTGGAGGAATTGCTCTCTACAACGCTGGAAACGCTGTCTACGTTTTGGTTAATCATCTGCATATTCTCAGCTCCCTTCTCCAGCTCCAAAGCCAACTGTTTCATTAATTCAGCCGTTTTTTCCGTTTCCTGTATAACCACATCCATACTTTCCGTTGTATCAAACGCATATTCTTTGCCTTTTTCCACGGCCAATACGGTGGTTTCGATTAATTGCTTCGTTTCCCTTGCTGCCTTTGCGGACTCCTCTGCCAGGCTTTTTACCTGCTCGGCGACTACAGCAAAGCCTTTTCCGGCCTCTCCGGCCCGTGCGGCTTCAATGGCTGCATTCAGAGAAAGGAGATTGGTTTGGCTGGCAATTTCTTCAATGGTGGATATGATTACCTCTATTTTTTCAGAGGATTTGGTAATTTGGGCAATGGCCTGGCGCAGATTCATAAGTTTTTCATTTCCCCTAAGCAGGCTCTCCTTTGCCGTGGAGGATGCTTCTACCGTTTCCTGAGCTTCCTGAACCTGTTCTTTCATGGAACAGGTCATTTTGCGAATCAAATCAACTATTTCGGATACGGCAATGGATTGATTGGCACTGCCCGTTTTCAGTTCCTCTGCGGCATTGGCAAGCTGTATGGAGCCGTCGTCAATTTCCTGGATGCTGCCTCGGATAGTCAGCAGAGTTTTTCGAGTGCTTTCCAGGATTCTGAGCATGGAAACTTTAATTTGCTGAAAATCACCGACATAGTCCTTGCTCAATTTTACCAGATAGTTTCCGCAGCCCATTTGTTCAAGTACATAGGAAATTTCGGAAATCATATCGTTGAAATTCTTCTTCATAAAGGTGATGGACTCTACCATTTTGCCGATTTCCCCGGATTTGTTTTCCAGTTCATGCAAATCAATATCCAGCTTTCCTTTTGCAAATTCTTCCATTAGCTTACTTACTTTAACGATAGAAGCTAAAAGCTCATTTTTGGAAAATAAAATGGTCTGTAGCGTCACATAAGCGAGAAAAAGGAAACTGATTCCAAAAATTCCTGCGATAGAATACTGAACCACCGTCATAATCAACATTTTCCTTTGAAGTCTGTCCTGAATTTCGGATACGGTCTGTTGGGTATTAGTATTGATTTTCTGCATGATTTCCTCATACTTGTCCCCAAAAACGATTTCAACAGCTTCCTGCATTTTTCCCGTATTTACAGCCTCTATGGCAGCGTTTTCCAAAGGAAGCAGACTATTGGACATTTCCACGATGGAATTTATCATGTCCCATTCTGTTTGGGTAATGTCGTTTTTCAAAAGACCGTTTAACGCAGCATCTTTGGTCTTGTCCACATTCACTTCCCTTGCGTACGCTTCAGAGTATACCTTGTCGCCAGTAACGGAATAGGACCATACAGCCTCCGTAAGGGCCTTAGTGCCCAGGCGATATTGATTCAATAAAGCAGTGCTCTCCAGTAAGTCTCTGGATAAAAGCGTATTATAGATACTGGTAGAGGTGAAAGCAAGCATAGACAGGATTAAAATGACTATTCCTGCCAGCATTAATCGAATATTTTGCTGCATCTGCTCTGATTGACTTAAATTGGTTTTTCTTTCAGCTTCAGTTTTTTCGTATACCTTCCTCATATGTTCCCCCTTCTTAACTCTTCTTTTTGTGTACCCCCTGATGCTTTTTCCTTTCGATTCGTATTAGAAAAGTCCTGGATTGGATTTTCCCTGAATCTGCTGTCCCCTTCGCTCCTCCTTATTTGATGAGTTAGAGTAGCTTAACATCATTATATCGTCAGAGGCCCGGTAAAGCAACATGGGAAATTTTCAGGAAAAAGAGATGGTTATTCAGTGCTAATTTTAGTTCTGGGGGACAAAAATTGACCGTTCAAGGAGTTATCTGACCGCTTAAGGAGTTATTCTGGAAATCTGGGTGAGGATATGCTACGCTCAAAAGATAAGCAGTAACACTTTAAAAAGAAAGCAGGACAAGAAGTGAATCTTTACAAACAGATAAAATTTATAGCACATTACAGTGAATGGAGCAAAAGGAAACTGACCTTCATTTTCATCTATTTTTTGTTTTCAGCACTGATTCAGGTGGGAACAAGTTTTTTCATTAAGGATTTGGTGGATTCTTTTATTGATAATGTGGATAAACAGTGGGAGATGGTGATTATTTTTACATTGCTTACACTAATCACTGCCATCTGCCAGTTCATCAGAAAAAACATGGTCTGTCAAATGGCCTTTTCATCAGAAATTAGACAGTAAAATAAGTATTATTGTACTTATTTCCGTATTGGTTAGCGCCATATTTAATCTGATTTTCAGTGAAAGTATGGTAGATACATCAGGGGATTACTATGACCGTCAATCCGATTTTTACCAATATCAAAAAGAGATAGTGGACCAATATAACATTACCGTCATGTCTGGCATAAGAAAAAAGGCACTTTCTATTTTTGAAAAGAAATCAGAAGCTGTGCAGAGAGCAGAAGGAAAATTGTTAAAGAAACATCAGAAGGCATATATACCGGCTTTATTGAATGAGTATCTGCCGACCATAATTTTTCTGTTGCTCTTAATTCTCAATAAAGACAGAATTTCTTATGTGGAAAAGCATTGGCCTTATTGAGTATAGTGGGCGGCTTATCATTGCCATTGTCCCATTGCCTCAGAGCCTTTGTTTCCATCAAAAAACTGATTCCTCTAATGAAAGAAGTCAGGCATATGGCAGAAAAACAGGAGCCTCCTACTCTAATAGTAAAGAAGGGAATAGAGAAGAACTGTCTACTAGAGGTGGAAAATCTGTTCTTTTCCTATGATGAAAAAACAACCCATTTATGGGTAGAAAATCTACAGATTTATCAGGGCGATAAAGTGGCTATTGTGGGAGAATCGGGCAGTGGGAAAACCACACTGTTAAAAATACTGATGGGATTATTGAATACCCACAGTGGAAGTGTGGCGGTTTCAGGGGATATTGGATTTTCGGATTTGGAAGGATATTGGAAAAATATATCTTACATAGATAATCATACCTGCATTTTCCCGGGAACCCTGCGCTACAATATTACTTTTGACGAAAACTTAAAAGATGCAGTGTCAGAAGACAGATACCAAAAAACAGTAGAACTTTTTGAGTTGAAAAAATTTGACCAGAAAGAGCTCTGGCAGTTTGGAAAAAATTTATCAGGTGGGCAGAGGATGAAGGAGAAGTGCTTCATAATAATAGCAAAAACCTGGTATTGGAAGAAAACAGAATAGCCTATGTGCCCCAAGAGCCAAGGGTTTTTTCAGGCACATTGAAGGAAAATTTGCTGAATGATAAGGAGGAAAGTAAAGCTCAGGATATAGAAAAGGTATTGAAGATTGTCAGACTGGAAAATTTGAATGCGGAAGAATGCGTGATTAATGAAAATGGTGATAATTTTTCCAAGGGACAGTTGGTGCGTATCGTTTTAGCAAGGGCGCTTTTGCAGGATTCAGACATATTAATGCTGGATGAGCTGGATGCCAATATAGATGAAACGATGCTGAATGAAATAATAGAGGATATTGGTAGATGGAGGCCGGGGTATTGTATTATTGCCATTTCCCACAATAAGGATTATCAGGCATACAGGGATTTCAGAAGAATATTGATTAAGGATAAGGCCATCAGTGAATTGGCCCATCCTTTTTCAGGCACTTGATTTTGTGAGGCCGTTATATCATAATGTATATGATGAAAACACAAAATGAAGTGAAGGAAAGAGGGACCGCCATGCTTATTGACAGCCATGCCCATCTGGATGATGAGGCTTTTAACGAAGACAGAGAGGAATTGATTGCACAGATAAAGGAGGCAGGTATTGAATATGTGGTAAACATTGCCGCCAGCCTTTCTTCCATTAAGACCAGTATGGCTTTGGCAGACCGCCACGATTTTATCTATACTACTGTGGGGGTACATCCCTGTGAGACAGGAGAGCTGAATGAGGAAAATTTCCAGTGGATGAAGCGGCAGTTGGGCCATAAAAAGGTTAAGGCTGTGGGAGAGATTGGTCTGGATTACTATTGGAATGAGCCGCAAAAGGAGGTCCAGCAGCTATGGTTCAGAAGGCAGCTTAGGCTGGCCCATGAGGTAAAGCTGCCTGTGGTTATTCATTCCAGAGATGCGGCGGCGGATACCTTTAAAGTCATGAAGGAAGAAGGGGCGGACAGGCTTAAGGGCGTAATCCATTGCTATTCCTATACCAAAGAAACAGCCAGAGACTACCTGAACTGGAATTATTACTTTGGCATAGGGGGAGTATCCACCTTCCAAAATGCGAAGAAATTAAAAGAAGCGATTGAGTATATTCCACTTGAAAATATGGTTTTGGAGACGGACAGCCCCTATCTGGCGCCCACTCCGTACCGGGGAAAAAGAAATTCCCCTCTGCATCTTCCCTTGATTGCACAGGCCATTGCGGACATTAAGCAGATGGATGTGGAACGGGTAATGGAAACCACCGGAAAAAACAGCAGAAACCTGTATGATTTGGAGTAATGGTTCTAAAGAGAGCAGCCTGTGAAGTTTTTTATAGAAAATCCCCAGTTTGGCAAGTAAAAAAGACGAAAAGAAAGGCAACCCATGGCAACCCTAGGAAATCCCAGTAATACCATAGAAATTTTACAAAAATACCAGTTTCATTTTCAAAAGAAATTTGGACAGAATTTTTTGATTGATTCCCATGTCCTGGAAAAAATTATCCAAAAGGCCCGGATTACCAAAGAGGACTGTGTAATCGAAATAGGGCCGGGAATAGGAACCATGACCCAATATCTGGCAGAAAGCGCCGGTCAGGTGATTGCCATTGAAATCGATAAAAATCTGATTCCCATTCTGGAGGACACCCTTTCTTCTTACCATAATGTGACCATTATTAATGAAGACGTTTTAAGGGTGGATATTCGTAAGCTGGCGGAAGAAAAGAATCAGGGCAGGCCCATTAAGGTAGTGGCAAATCTTCCTTATTATATTACTACACCCATCGTAATGGGCCTGTTGGAAAGCCATGTCCCTCTGGACAGTATTACCATTATGGTTCAAAAGGAGGTGGCCCAGCGGATGCAGGAGGGCCCGGGAAGTAAGGAATACGGAGCCCTTTCCCTGGCGGTGCAATACTATGCCAAACCGGAAATAGTGGCAAACGTGCCGCCTAATTGCTTTATGCCAAGACCCGGTGTGGGCAGTGCGGTAATCCGTCTGACCTGCCATGAAAAACCGCCGGTGGAAGTAAAGAATGAGAAGTTTATGTTTGACCTGATTCGGGCCTCTTTTAATCAGCGAAGGAAAACGCTGGTGAACGGTCTGGGAA
>JBNMJJ010000132.1:0-6628 GCA_050873745.1 Lachnospiraceae bacterium
AATTGGTTTTCTTCCCCTGAAACAGGTAAAAAATCCCCTGCTCATCAACCGTCTTTACGATGGACGCCTGATTGCGGGAGACGAGGTGGTGGTCCAGGTGGAAAAGGAAGGGATAAAATCCAAGGCTCCCAGCCTCACCTGCAATCTTTCTTTTACGGGAAAATACTGCGTCATTACCACCGGACGCCAGAATTTGGGCTTCAGCGGAAAACTTTCGGCCCATCAAAAGGAAGCTTTAAAAGCCAAAATAGCCGACAAGAAACTGATGGAAAAGCTGGCACAGGCCTCCCTGGGAATGGTGGTCCGCACCAACGCCGGGGAACTGGAGGAGTTTAATCTTATGGAAGAAGAGATAGAAAACCTGTTAAACAAGGCTTCTGCTTTGTGCAGGCAGGCTTTCCACCGTACCTGCTGTTCTTTACTCCATAAGCCTCTTCCTGCTTATCTGGCAGGAATCCGGGATTTGTACGGCTATGCCTATAACCAGATTGTTACCGATGAGGAGGAAATCTTCTGCCAGATACAAAATACTTTTCCCCAGCAGCATAATATCCGTCTTTACCAGGATGAACAGATTTCCCTTTCCCGTCTTTATCATGTGGAAACCAGTCTCAGGGAAGCTCTGGGAGAGAGGGTTTGGCTGGATAACGGCGGTTATCTGGTGATTCAGCCTACAGAAGCGCTGACGGTAATTGATGTCAACAGCGGCAAAAACCAGAAAAAAGAAAACGTTGAAAATGCCATTTACCGGATTAACCGGATGGCGGCAAAAGAAATCGCATTACAGCTCAGGCTCAGGAATATTTCGGGAATCATTATTATCGATTTTATCAACCAGACGCTGAAAGAGCAGGATAAAGAGCTTTTACATTATTTAACCAGATTAGTCAATGAGGATTCGGTCAAAACTACCGTGGTAGGAATGACTTCTTTAGGTTTGGTGGAAGTCACCCGGAAAAAAATCAGCAAACCTCTGTGGGAACAGCTTGCCTGAAGAGAACTTCCCGCAGATTTAAGCTATTTACAGGTTGATGTCATGGAGGAGAGAAATGAAGCTTCTGAAAATGGAAAAAGTCCGAAACGGAAAATATTTGAAAAATTATGAGCTGACTTATCTCAACAAGGCGGGACGGGAAAAAACCTTTGAGCTGGTCAGCCGGAAGGATTTGCTCTCCCCTGATGAACTGGGCGCAAAGCCCAGTGGAGTTTCCATTGTGGCCTATCAGGAGGACAGAATTCTTTTGCTGAAAGAATTCCGAATGAGCATCAACAAAAGTATTTATAACCTCTGCGCCGGAATGCTGGAAGAGGGAGAAACCATAGAAGAGTGCATAGCCCGGGAATTATATGAGGAAACGGGCCTGCAGATTAAGAGGATAATTTCCCTTCTGCCTCCTTCCTATTCCGCTGTGGGCTTTTCCGATACCACCACCTACATTGCCTTTGTGGAAACCACAGGGGAGTTGGCAGACCATTCCTCTGAAAATGAACTGATACAACCCCGTTTTTTTTCCAGAGAAGAATTGGCAAAGATAATGGAGACGGAAGAATTCAGCTCCCGTTCACAAATGGCGGCTTATTTTTTCTTAAACGGCAGTCCGGTCTGAAAAGGCGGTAAAATCAGGGATTTTCGGGAATTTGCTACTTGACAGAATGGGGAGGGCATGCTATTCTCTTAGAGTATGCCGCATAACGAGGTTATAAGTCTGCCTGTCCGGCAGCACCACAGTTAGCGAGTAAGCAAACTATAGGTTTGTATATAGGAGGTACCTTATGTACGCAATTATTGCAACAGGTGGAAAGCAGTATAAGGTTTCTGAAGGCGATGTAATCAAAGTAGAAAAGCTGGATGCCCAGGCCGGTAATACTGTAACCTTTGACCAGGTAATCGCAGTAAGTGATAATGGCCTTAAGGTTGGCGATGCAGTAGCAAACGCAACCGTTTCTGCAACCGTATTGGACCAGGGAAAAGCCCGCAAAATTATCGTTTACAAGTATAAGAGAAAAACCGGTTACCACAAGAAGAACGGTCACAGACAAGCATACACTCAGGTGAAAATCGACAAGATTAATGCTTAATAAGGTTACAGGATGACACATATTTCGGTTTATAGAACAAGGGAAGGGAACTACAGAGGACTTACCTGCATCGGCCATGCCGGATATGCCTGCGCCGGTGAAGACATCGTCTGTGCTGCCATTTCCGTTCTGGTCATCAATACCAACAATTCTTTGGAACAACTGGCAGGGGTTATCCCCCGTACAGTGATTAACGAAGAAGAAGGTCTTATGGAGCTTCGCTGGGAGGCTGACGGGAATGAGAAGGTTCAACTTTTAATGGACTCCCTTATCCTTGGCTTAACAGGAATTATGCAGCAGTACGGTAAGACGTACATTGACTTAACATTCGAGGAGGTGTAAACGCATGCTGAATATGAATCTTCAATTTTTTGCTCATAAAAAAGGTGTAGGTTCTACTAAGAACGGTAGAGATTCCGAATCCAAAAGATTAGGCGCAAAAAGAGCTGATGGACAGTTTGTTAAAGCAGGTAATATTTTATACAGACAGCGCGGAACCAGAATTCATCCCGGTGTCAACGTGGGACGGGGCAGCGATGATACATTGTTCGCTTTGGTTGACGGCGTACTGAGATTTGAAAGAAAAGGCAGAGATAAGAAGCAGGCTTCTGTTTATCCTGTAGAAAAATAGTACCTATGATTGGCTCCAAACAAAAGATGTTTGGGGCCTTTTCTTAGATTATAATTGTGATACAACAGACAGACATAATATTTGTTTTAAAAATTCAGTAGGAGTAAACCATGTTTGCAGACAGAGCAAAAATATACGTCAGAAGCGGAAAGGGCGGAGACGGCCATGTGTCCTTTCGCCGGGAAAAATACGTTCCTAACGGCGGCCCCGACGGAGGTGACGGCGGTACAGGCGGAAGCGTCATCCTTGAAGTGGACGAAGGCTTGAATACCCTGACGAAATACCGCCATGCACACCATTATTATGCTGAGCACGGAGAAAACGGTGGTAAGAAGAACTGCAGGGGAAAAAATGGAAAAGACATCGTGTTAAAGGTTCCCGAAGGCACCGTAGTAAAGGAAGCCGCCTCCGGTAAGGTCATTACGGATATGTCCGGCAGCAACCGCCGTATGGTTCTTTTAACTGGCGGAAGAGGAGGCAACGGCAATCAGCATTATGCCACCAGCACCATGCAGGCTCCCAAATACGCCCAACCCGGTCAGCCGGCAAAGGAGCTGGAGCTGCTTTTGGAGCTGAAGGTGATTGCCGATGTGGGACTGGTTGGCTTTCCCAATGTGGGCAAATCCACCTTCCTTTCCCGGGTGACCAATGCAAGGCCCAAGATTGCCAACTATCATTTTACTACCCTGAATCCCAATTTAGGTGTGGTAGACCTGGATGGGGACAGGGGCTTCATTATTGCGGACATTCCCGGATTAATCGAAGGCGCTTCCGAAGGGGTGGGCCTTGGTCATGAATTTTTACGCCATATTGAACGTACAAAAGTCATGATTCACATTGTGGATGCTGCCGGAGTGGAGGGCAGAGACCCGGTGGCGGATATTTATGCCATCAATAAGGAACTGGAGGCCTACAACAAAGAGATAGCCGCCCGTCCCCAGGTTATCGCTGCCAACAAAATCGACTGCATCTACGATGAAGAAAACAGCCCTGTAGAGGCTATCCGCAAAGAATTTGAACCGAAGGGAATTAAGGTTTTTCCTATTTCCGCCATCAGCGGAGAGGGAGTAAAAGAGCTTCTTTACTATGTCAGAGAGCTTCTGGACAGTCTGGATGAGGAAGTAATCGTCTTTGAACAGGAATATTTCCCCGAGTTCGGCAATCTGAACAATGAACCCTTTACCGTAGAATATGATGCCGAAAAGGATGAATACGTTGTAGAAGGCCCCCGTATCGAAAAAATGCTGGGCTATACCAATCTGGAAAGCGAAAAGGGCTTTGCTTTCTTCCAGCGGTTTTTAAAGGATACCGGAATCCTCATGCAACTGGAGGCTGCCGGAATTGAAGAAGGAGATACCGTCCGAATGTACGGCCTTTCCTTTGATTATTACAAATAAAGAAAAGGAGAAAGTCATGACCAGTAAACAGAGAGCCTATTTAAAAGGGCTTGCCAGTACCCTGGACCCGGTTTTTCAGATTGGAAAGTCCAGCGTGACGCCTGAGATTACCGCAGCTATTGAGGAGGCATTTAACAACAGAGAATTGATAAAAGTAGCCGTATTGAAAAATTGCCTGGACGACCCCAGAGGGATTGCCGAAATGATTGGAGAAAGAACCCATTCCCAGGTAGTCCAGGTGATTGGGCGTAAATTTATCCTTTATAAGCCGGATAAAAAGAATCCCAAAATCATTTTACCTAAAGGATAACCGTTTAATCCGACAAAATTTAACCCCAATATAAATAATAGTAAAGAAAAGAGGGCAATAATGATGAGTAAGAAAAAGCGTGTTGGTATTATGGGCGGAACCTTTAACCCTATTCACTTAGGCCATTTAATTGTTGCGGAAAATGCCTGTGAAGAACTGAAGCTGGATGAGGTTTTATTTATTCCCAGCGGAACTTCTTATATGAAAGATACGAAAGAAGTTCTTGACCCCAAAATTCGTATTTCCCTGGTGAGTGAGGCGATTGATGACAATCCCCATTTTGCCATGTCTACCATTGAAGTAGACAGAGGAGGAAACTCTTACTCTTATGAAACCATCGAGGCTTTGAGAAAAGCTAATCCGGATACGGAATACTTTTTTCTGGTAGGCGCCGACAGCCTGTTCCTTATGGAAGAGTGGAAACACCCGGAAAGAATTTTTGCCGAGGTTACCATAGCGGCCGCTATCCGTGGCGGATATACCCATGATGAGCTGGATGTACAGATAAAAAAACTGGAGGAAAAATATCAGGCAAAAATTGTTAAGTTACCCTGTCGGAGCGTAGATATTTCTTCCAGCCAGATTCGTGAACGGGTGAAAGAGGGAAAAAGCATCCGTTACATGGTACGCTACAAAACGGAACAGGTTATCCGCAAAAACGGACTTTATCATGACTGACTTTAACCAGTAATTTACAACCTCATTTTGCAAAGCAAAACCAGACTGTGGATGGTTTATTTAAACAGGATAGAGGATACAATAGTGAAAGAAGTAGATTTACACAAATTAAAAAAGCAGCTTTCAAAGTCTATGGATGCAAAACGCTATGAGCATACCCTGGGCGTTGCCTACACTTCGGCTGCTTTAGCAATGTGCCATAACGCCGATATGGATAAAGCCTATCTGGCCGGACTGCTGCATGATTGTGCCAAGTGTCTGGAAAACGAAAAGAAAATCCATATCTGTGAAAAACATAATATTAAAATCAGTGCGGCAGAGGAGGCAAATCCGTATTTACTGCACGCCAAGGTAGGCGGTTATCTGGCGGAAAAAAAATATCATGTGACGGATTCGGAAATTATTAATGCCATTATTTATCATACCACAGGTAAGCCGGATATGACTCTTTTGGAGAAAATCGTCTATATTGCAGACTATATTGAGCCTGGAAGGGAGCATGCTCCCAACTTGGCGAAGATACGCCCCCTTGCCTTCCAAAATCTGGATAAGGCTCTTGTACAGATTTTGGAGGACACCCTTCATTACCTGAAGGAGTCCACGAAGGAAATTGATTCCATGACACAAGAAACCTACGATTATTATAAAGGATTAAATTTATGAGCATTACTTTAGAAATGACGAAAACAGCTATTCAGGCATTAGAGGATAAAAAAGGAGAGGACATTCAGGTAATTGATATAGGTGAAATCTCTCCTATTGCAGACCATTTTATTCTGGCCAGTGGCTCTAACCGTAGCCAGATTCAGGCCATGGCCGATGCGGTAGAGGAAAAAATGAACCAAAATGGCCATCCACTGAAACAGATTGAAGGCTACGACGGTGCAAATTGGATTCTGATGGACTATTACGATGTGGTAGTGCATATCTTTGACCGGGACAGCCGTATGTTCTATGACCTTGAACGTATCTGGGCGGACGGAAAAACCCTGGATATTCACTCTCTGTAGCTTAATTTAGGGAAACGCTGATTAAAGCCTTTCTTGCACCGGATTTGCGAAGCAGCATATTCCTCTGCAAATCCGGTGCATTCCAATATCAGTGGTAGTAACGAAACACCCCAAATACCTTTCCGAGTATTTGACAATCCTCCACGATAATCGGCTCCATATCGTCGTTTTCCGGCTGTAGACGAATATGTCCATTCTCCTTATAGAAGGTCTTAACGGTAGCCGAATCCTCCACCAGAGCAACAATGGTATCTCCATTCTTCGCCGTACTGCAGCACTGCACAAAAATCTGGTCCCCATTAAAGATACCCGCATTAATCATAGAATCTCCCTTAACCTTCAAGACAAAAGAGGGTTCTCCATGAGGAATAATCTCTGCCGGGACGGGAAAATAGGCTTCTATATTCTCCTCCGCCAAAATAGGCGCTCCCGCAGCCACGGTGCCGATAATGGGCAAACTGGCCGTCTCTGTTCTGAACACCTGAAAATTGTCATCGCAGACTTCAATGGCCCTGGGCTTGGT
>JBNMJJ010000133.1:0-6601 GCA_050873745.1 Lachnospiraceae bacterium
CTAATAAAGTAACGCTTTCCCCTTTTTCCAAGTGCCGCCTTATGATTTCCAGTTTCAATTCTGCAGAATACATCTTTTTAGACATGAAATAACCCCTTTCATTAGACTTTTGTTTTGTCTAACAAAAGGGGGTCACTTCAGTAGTGGCGGCTAGTTTCGTTTTCCCTTAAAAACTGTGTAACACAATCCAATCAGGGCAACAATGAATATTCCAGTCTGAACCAAGTCAGAATATGTAATCATCATTGGCAACGCCCTCCTTTCTTTCGTCTGGAGGGTTAGCCCCTCCAAAAAAGAGGGCATCCGCCCGGCTCTATGGTTTCCCATGAATGGAGTATAGCACACGTTTCTTTATCAGACAATTAGAATATGCTGTTTTCTTTTGGCTGCGGCACCGTTTTAATACCACGCTCACAAGCTATTTAATGCCGTATTGCCATCTCTGTGATGTCACAGCAATACGAAATCTTAGCCAATCCTGCCCAAAAGGTGCGCTCATATTCCTTTTTTGTAAACCTTTATGCTGTGCGCCCCTGTCCAACTAAAGTTCTGATTCGTCAAAAACGACTTTTGGATTCTGTAGTAAAATTTCATCCGTATAAGGCTGAAAAAAGGAAAGCCACAGAAGCGGCTCTAACCTATACAATGTAGAACCGTTCCAAAGGACGTACACCCTTCCGGAATTTCATTTACAGTCCACATTCCTTTCGGGCTTGTTCTGACATTACCTTCATTGGGTTGCAGGATTCATCAGGTGTTTTACCGTCTATTAAATCTTGATAAAACTGCACTTTGTATTTTACGATTTTCAATCTTTTCTTCATCATCTCTATTTCATTTTCAATTTTAACCTTTTGTTTGACCATCATTTCGTGACGTTCTGGAATCGTACCATCTCCCAGTTTACATAATTCTTCATAGCGTCGAATTTCGGATAATGGCATATCCGTTTGACGCAGGCACCAGACTAACTGAACCCACAACAAATCCTCCTCTGTAAAAAGCCGCTCTCCATGCTTTCCTCTGGTAACATAGGGGAATAAATGCTCTTTGTCGTAATATCAGATAGTATGTGCTGATAGGTTCAATATCTCTGCAACTTCTTTAACCGTATACATTTCAATTCTCCTCAAAAACAAATCCGTTGTTTTAGAGGTATTTTTCATGCCATACTATTGACATTTATTCCACTAAATAACCCTCATTCGTCAAAGGCCCTATTCAATTCTTCACAGGAAGGAAGGACAAATCTGCCCTGCTCAATGACAGGATAGCTCTCTCCAGAGCTGGTTACTGCCGCCAGAAGGCCCAATTCCTCATAAGGGATGGTGATGTCCGTATGGCAGTTAAAATAAGCCGCCTTCCGGTCTTCATGCCGCTTTCTGGAACACTCATTTTCTTTTGCCATAATCTGCTTGCCATTGGGATTATAGGTTGCCGTATCTTCCTCCCAGGAATAGCAGGTGTCGCCGATGGCAAAATGCGGCCCTGTTTTTTCCGCAATCAGAATGGGTAAAAGGGCCCCAATATCGTACTTCTTCGCTGCCATATAGGCGGTGGTATTGGTGCCGATGGCAAACTCGCCCATAGGCAGGCTGTCATGGTGATGAAGCAGCTTGTCTTTTATCAGCTTTCTTCCCTCTGCCGGGTCCGGGAAATTGTCACAGCTATAATCGCTAATCATTCCATCCTCAAAAGCAAGCCGCAGATTCCGGTACTCCATTCCGTTTAAAAATACTCTGGGTACATGCAAAAGCCCTCTGGTTCCCGCAAGTTTGGGAGAGGTGAAGACTTCCCCTACGGGAATATTAACGTCAGCCACACAGTTTTCAAAATTGGTTTCTTTTTCCGGGTTTTTCAATTCATGCAGGGCCACCTGCAGGTCTGTTTCATTTTTTCCGCAGCCCTTAACCACTACATGGTCTGCCTTATCCAGCACGTCGATAATGGTCTGCTGGCACTTTTCATAAAGCTGATGGTCCAGGGTGTTCAAACGGATGGTCTGGGCAAAAATCTCTTCAAAGTTCTCCCCAATGGCAGGACTGGGAAAGGCGATAATCGTAAAGCTTCTTTCCTCTCTTTTGACGTATTGATTGGACAGTTCGGCGGCTTTTGCCTGAAATTCTACCTGCTGTTTCTGCCGGCGTTCTTCCAGTTGAAGATTTTCTTTTTTGCTCTGGGGAACGAAGGGTTCGTCTCCAAAATCCTCGATAACCGCCGGGCCTCCCATCAGTTTCGCTTCTTCCTTTACCTTCTCCAGTGCCTGTTTTTGCGCCTCCAGCTTACGGTTCAGGAAACGGCTGTTAAAATACAATGCCTTGTCGAATTCATGGTCATACTCAAACTGCTTATTGGGAATGGCTCCGCTGACTCCCCGCTTATACAGCCCTCTGCCTGCCAGAAAACTGACCGGAGCACGGTAAAGAATCGGCTCCAGCCCCATCCTGCGAAAGTTTTCCACGGCTGCTTTTACCATTCGCTCCATACCCAGCACATAGATTACCGTAACCGTCTTTTTAATGGAAATATCCTTCCCGGTAGCCGCAAAGCCCCGGCGGTAGCCTTCCGTGTAAGTGTCTGCCATTTTCTGAATGGTTTCCTTCGGCAGACCGTTCATGAAAGCCGCCAGCTTGAGTTCTTTTTCCGTCACATATTCGCCGTAGGCAAATAAATAACGAAGGTCGTTCAAATCCGCCCCATCCAGCATTTTTCCTATCCAGTTGTCTGCCCGGTCAAACTGAGCCTGTATCTCCTGCTCCACTATCTTTTCAATATAATCATGGGCGAACCAGAAATAGATTTCCTTTAAGCTGTCATAAGCAGGGAGCCTGTCCTCCTCTGCCGCCTCCAGAAAGGCGTTGTAGATTTCCAGAAACAGTTCCATACGGATAACTGCCGCCTCTGCTCTTCTCTCGTAAAGGTAAACCGGCAGACTGTACATTTCCGCATACAAAGCAGCCAGAAGCTGTCCGTAATTTTCTCCCAGAAGCTCCACTGCCTTCTGTGGGTTGGCAAAACTGTTTTCGTAATTTTCGGGTAAAATATCTTCGTAAAGGGCCCTGTTTTGTTTTTTCAGTTCTTCCAGGTCTGCTTTCTGCAGTTTTCCATCAACCAGGCGTCTCCGCTCTTCCTCCATCAGAATGAGGAAATCCGCCACCCGTTCAAAATAGGCCTGAAAGTGGCCTGTCAGTCTTTTTTCCTGTTTCATTTCCTGGGTACGTTCCAGGACAAGTTGAAAACGTTCTATCATTTTAACCTCCAATGATGTAACCGCTGTGCGGTAGTTTAAATTTGTAGGGGAAATGCCCATCTTTGGGGCATTCTCCAGGTGTGTGCCCGGCATATGCTTTGCATAAGCCTATGAAATTCTTTGCGCATACCCTTTGGCATGACTTTGCCCTCTGGCATGAACCTCTAGAAATTCTCTTCATGCTATTCCGTAGGCGCCTGCATAAAGAATTGTGCTGGTGGCAATCAGGGCCAGCAGATTCAGGGCAATTCCCAGATAGGAAAAAAACCTGAACCTGTCCGGCTCCGCTTTGGACATAACTCCCAAAACCAAGCCTGTGATGGCAAAGCAGGCAGCCACAAATCCAACCGTTCCCATATTACCTCCTGCTTCTCCCTTAGCCTGATAGGTTTGAAAAACGGCCAGTCCCAGGGAAACCAGTGAAATCATCCCCAAAATAGCTGACATGATGCCTCTGGAAGATTGTTTTTTGTTGGTAAACATATAATTTTTCTTTTTTTCCATTGGCCTTCCCTTTCCCTGCTTGAAAGGGGACTGTCGCACTTGTGACGATTATCGTGCAGCAGTCCCTGTTATGTTCTTCTTCGAATAGTGTTATTTTGCTCCATAAACAGCATAGTAATCGTCGATTGCCTGCTTCATCGCACCGTCAATCAGTATCTTTCCCTGGCAGGGCCTGTTATAAAGATATTCTACCACTTCCTTCATAGATACGATAGCGTTGGCATCAAAGCCGTAAAGTTCCTTGATTTCTTCCAATGCGCTCTTATCTCCCTTTCCCTTTTCACAGCGGTTAAGAGATACCATTAAGCCTTTTATGGTTACATCTGCCTGTGCCCTTATGATAGGAAAGGTCTCCTCAATAGACTTGCCGGAGGTGGTAACATCCTCAATAATGACAACTCTGTCACCATCCTGAAGCTTACTTCCCAGCAAAATGCCTGTATCGCCATGGTCCTTTACTTCCTTACGGTTGGAGCAATAGCGAATCTCTTTTCCATACAGCTCACTGTAGGCCATGGTCGTGGCAACGCTTAAAGGAATTCCTTTATAGGCAGGCCCAAACAGAACATCAAAGTCATCTCCATAGTGTTCGTGGATAGCCCTGGCATAATACTGTCCCAGCTTATGCAGTTGTGAACTGGTTACATAAGCGCCTGCATTCATAAAAAACGGCGACTTCCTTCCACTCTTCAACGTAAACTCACCAAATTTAAGCACCTGGCTTTCCACCATAAACTCGATAAATTCCTGCTTGTATGCTTCCATGATTTCAAATTCTCCTTAATTTAAGCCATTCTCAGGCATCTGTATTGCAAATTTTTATTCTACTGTGCCATTACTGCGCCATTTTAAGTTTACCCTATAGCTACTCTCTCAAACTGTGCCATGCCCTCAAATAATGAATCTTGAGTAACATGCATATAAAGATCAGTAGTCAACTGAAGCTGTGTATGACCAAGTAATTCTGATACAGTTTTTAATGATAATCCGCGTTCTAATGCCCTGGTCGCAAAAGTGTGTCTAAAACAATGCGAAGTGAATTTTTCAAATTCTAGGTCAGGATAATTCTTATGTATTCTCTTCAATGTACCATCTATACACTCTGAAATCAGAAATTGCGTAGTCGGTCTATTGTTCCTTGTCACAAACACCAAATTCTCAAAACCCTCCATTGGTTTTTTCTCCTTATTTATAATTGTTTGTTTCAAAAACTGCTGTTGTCTTAACGCTCTAACTGCTTTCATTGTTAAAGGAATGTCACGCAATCCTTTGTGTGTTTTGGTCGGATGTAATTCAAACACATACTTTCCTTCCGAATTAGAGAAATATGTCATTGAATGTTTTACATGAACAACCTTTTTCTTGAAGTCAATATCTTCCCACTGCAATCCCGCTAATTCACCAACTCGCATCCCCGTCTCTAATGCCACTATAAACAGATTGTAATAGAAAGTGTTTTCAGCTTCTTCCAAAAACATTTCCATCTCTTTTACTGTCAACACTCTTCTCGATTTCTTTTCTTCTTTAGTAATAACAGTGTTTATCTGTTTTGCAACATTTTTTTGAATCAAGTCTGCATCGACTGCCTTTTCAAGCATATCAACTAATATCTTCTTACTGTTCCTTCTTTCGTTATCAGTTCGCAATTTATTGATAGCTTCCTGCATTACAATAAGATTTAGTTTGTTCAGCTTTCTCCACCCTATACATCTTGTACACGCTTATAATGTCTGGCATAAGTTTCTTTTGTATTCTCTCTGCAATTCTTTTTACAAGTATTTATCCATTTCTCATACCATTCATCCAATGTCATATTTATACTCATAACATTAATAGCCTTTTCATCGGCATACTGGGCTTCTCTTAACTTCTTTTGGATTCCATTGTAGGTTTTATCATATATTACCTCTCTTTTGCCAAATCTATTTATAAAACGTGCTACATATAAACCATCTTCTCTTCGCTGGCTTATCCCCTTTCCTAACTCTTTACCATTTAATGATTTCCCCATGTCTTTCAATCCTTTCTGATTTGTACAGCAAACCAAAAAGTAAGCATAGATATGTTTTTTAGCATATCACAAACCCCTTGATTTTTCAACTAATAAGTCAATGTATTGATTTGAACTGTTACATATTTTCTATATAAAACGAAATTTATATAAATTAAGTAGTTGCGTTATCAATCCAAGCATCTAACTTCTTCTTGTTGGCATACCAACGATTTCCAATCTGTACTCCAAAACCATTGCATCCTCTTAATAGCTCTCTCGCCTTTGTCTGCCCAATTCCTAAATAACTACACAATTCCGTAATGTTTAATAATGCCTTTTCTTCTATTGCCTTTTCTGTCATTGTTATAAAAATCACGCTCCAATTTACAAAAATTTTTCAAAATAAAAGGCATCCCATATCAGGACACCATACCATTAGATTTAATACTCAATTATAAAAAATGGAAGGACACTTTCCAACTGCTGCATCCTGCCCTTACTTCATCTTTCACCATAAATGCAACTATCTTGTTATACTCGCTCTTTGACGTGCATCCAAACTTATACCGCCCAATGTACGATTTAATTCATGTCCGATTTGTTGAGCAACTTCGTCCTTTGTTATGCCCGGACAATGAATGTGAACTTCTCCAACATTAACTGCCTGTTGGGTATTCGTGACATTATTCACACTGCTAGGAGTCTTCGTTATTGCTTCCACATTTTTGTCAATTGCCATTACAGGTGAGATAATGGGATTTGTTTGTTTCTCAAAATAATTTTGGGCTTTCTTCATTATTTCGTAAAACGCATCCCCTTCTCGTAAAGGTCTTAGAACACTTCCATCTTTTGTA
>JBNMJJ010000134.1:0-6464 GCA_050873745.1 Lachnospiraceae bacterium
CAAAAAATAATTATTTTAGACTTGACTTTTAATAGTTAGTCTCACTTTAAATAAGACCATGACAGCGCCTTCTCCAGTTCTTTCCTGACGGCCTTAATGAAGCCTTCGCTGTTCAACACCTGCACATCCTTCAGGGAAGTTATCAGTGCCAGGTCTTTGGTCATCTTTCCCTGTTCAATGGTGCTTAAAGTAGCCTTTTCCAGCTTGTCGGCAAAGGTAACCAGTTCGCTGATTCCATCCAGCTCCCCTCTTTTTCTTAAGGCTCCCGTCCAGGCAAAAATCGTGGCTACAGAATTGGTGGAGGTCTCTTCTCCCTTTAAATGCTGATAATAATGTCTCTGCACGGTTCCGTGAGCAGCCTCATACTCATATACACCTGTGGGAGAAACCAGAACAGATGTCATCATGGCAAGAGAGCCGAAGGCAGAAGAAACCATATCGCTCATTACATCGCCGTCATAGTTCTTGCAGGCCCAGATAAAGCCCCCCTTCGCTTTCATTACACGGGCTACCGCATCATCAATCAGCGTATAGAAATACTCCAATCCCAGCTCCTCAAATCTGCTCTTATATTCTGCATCATAGATTTCCTGGAAAATATCCTTGAAGGTGTGGTCATACTTCTTGGAAATAGTATCCTTGGTGGCAAACCATAAGTCCTGCCTGGTGTCAATGGCATAGTTAAAGCAGGCCCTGGCAAAACTGCCGATGGACTCCTTTGTATTATGTATGCCCTGAATAATTCCTGCTCCCTTAAACTCATGGATGACTTCTTTAGTCACCGTTCCGTCGGCTGCAGTAAATACCAGCTCTGCCTTTCCCGGCCCGGGTACCTTAATTTCCGCATTTTTGTAAACGTCTCCATAAGCATGTCTTGCCAGCGTAATGGGCTTTTCCCAGTTTCTTACACAGGCTTCGATTCCCTCCACCACAATGGGGGTACGAAATACCGTACCATCCAAAATGGCTCTGATGGTTCCGTTGGGGCTTTTCCACATTTCCTTCAGATGATATTCCGTCATCCTTGCCGCATTGGGCGTAATGGTGGCACATTTTACCGCTACACCGTACTTTAAGGTAGCGTTGGCAGAATCCACCGTTACCTGGTCATTCGTCTCATTACGGTATTCCAGGCCCAAATCATAATACTCTGTTTTCAAATCAATAAAGGGGAGCAATAATTCATCCTTAATCATTGCCCAGAGAATCCTGGTCATTTCATCCCCGTCCATCTCCACCAGGGGCGTCGTCATTTTAATCTTATCCATGTAAACCTCCATATATTTTTTGCAGGTATTCAGCGAGTCCACCGCTGTGCCTTACCTCTACTTTACTGTGAAAATCCACATTTGGCAATATGCCAATACGCTTATTTACTGGTTTTCGCCTTCTGTGCCGTAAGCCTCGTAAAGTCCGTTTTTTACCATATTCTCATAAGCGTTTAAAATATGCTCGTTGGCAACCCTCTCAGCTTTTTCGGCATCCTTCTCCTTGATAGCCTCCAGAATCTGCTTGTGCTCCTTATTGGATTCTGTGCTTCTTTTGTATTTTGCCAGAGTCTTTTTCCTGACCCGCAGTACATAGCCATGAAAATCCCTAAGCTGCCGCTCCAGCATCTTACTGCCTGCAGCCTCATACAAAATTTCATGAAACCGATTGTCCAACTCCGTTATCTGCTGGGTATGGCCTTTGGAAGCATGAAATTCAGACAGATAGACGTTTTCCTCCAGTTCCTCCAACTGCTCTTTTGTAATGTTCATGGTGGCCCATTTGGCGCACAAACCCTCCAGCAAAGAACGAATCATGTAAATATCCTTCACATCCTTAACCGTAATGCCGGTAACATATGCGCCTTTATTGGGAACAATACTAATCAGCCCCTCCAGCTCCAACTGGCGGAAAGCCTCCCTTACGGGAGTTCTGCTTACCCCCAGCTCTTCCCCGATGGCTACTTCCTTCAGTTCTTCGTTATCCTTATATTTACCACTCAGGATGTCCTCCCGTATTTTGTGAAAAACCCGTCCCCTCAACGAAAACTTATCCGTCACTTCCTGTTTCACATCGTAATTTGCCATTTCTATCCTTTCCTGCTGCTTACAGCCACCCCTTCTTCCTACCCTAAAGCTACCCCAAGCCTTGTGCAGATTTCCTGAATACCAGAAACCAACTCTTCATCCGTCAATACGGTCACACGTCCGTCGGCATACTCCTTATCCACCCATTCCTTTACGGCTTTAACCAGTTCAGAGTTTTTGTCGACGGCCTTTTCCTCCTTAAGCCTGTAATAAGTATTTATCCAATGGGCAATACCGGCCAGACCCGAGGTATTGCTGACGGAGCAGAGTACCGGTCTGTTCAGGTATTTTTCCGTGTCAAAAATATTGTAGATTTCCTCATTCTTCAACAGGCCATCCGCATGGATTCCCGCCCGGGTCACATTAAAATTCTTTCCCACAAAGGGCGTTCTGGAGGGAATTTGATAACCGATTTCCTTCTCATAATATTCCGCCAGCTCCGTAATTACCGTAGTATCCATACCGTTTAAATTCCCCTTAAGCTGTGCATATTCAAACACCATCGCCTCCAGAGGAGTGTTTCCGGTACGCTCTCCAATCCCAAAGAGGGAAGTATTTACTCCACTGCAGCCATAGAGCCAGGCAGTGGTGGAGTTGACTACCGCCTTATAAAAATCATTGTGTCCATGCCATTCAATCAGGCCATGAGGAATCCCCGCATGCTTGTGCAGTGCGTAAATGATACCCGGAACACTTCTGGGTATTACCGCTCCGGGATAGTTTACCCCGTAGCCCATAGTATCACAGGCCCTGATTTTAATGGGAATACCATACTCTTCCATCAACTTCATCAGCTCAAGGCAGAAGGGCACCACATAGCCGTAAATATCTGCCCTGGTAATATCCTCCAAGTGGCATCTGGGGCTGATACCCTCCTCCAGACAGTCCCGAATAACGCTGATGTAATGCTCCATAGCCTGTCTTCTGGTCATCTTCAGCTTCATAAAAATATGATAATCGGAACAGCTTACCAGGATTCCCGTTTCCTTCATTCCAATTTCCTTTACCAGCTTAAAATCCTCCTTGCTGGCCCGAATCCAACTGGTCACCTCGGGAAACTGGTAGCCCCGTTCCATACATTTATATACAGCGTCCCTGTCCTTTTTACTGTACAGGAAAAACTCACTGGCCCGAATCATTCCATTAGGCCCGCCTAACTTATGTAGATAATCAAAAATAGTCACAATCTGCTCAGTCGTATAAGGCGCACGGGATTGCTGTCCATCCCGAAAAGTGGTGTCCGTAATCCAGATTTCTTCCGGCATATTATGAGGCACAATACGGTCGTTAAAAGGAATTTTAGGCACCTCAGAATAAGGAAACATGTTTCTGAATACATTGGGTTTCTTTACATCATCCAGAATATACATGTGTTCCTCAATCTCGAGTAAATGATTGTTAGGATTCATAAATACCGGTCTATTCGTAAATACTTCTGTATTATCTTTAAGCATAAAAATCCTCCATTCGTTTCATTTTTTGCATAAACTCACGACATAAGACAGAAAAAACACGTCTCGCATAATTGTATACAATAATACGAGACGTGTCAACAACTAATTCGCTTCACGCTATCTTAATAGATTTTTAATATTCAGCATACCCCAACCCTGCTTACTCCAGGGCTCCTTTAAGTCTGTGGCAGAATAACAAATCCGCCTTTTCACCTCTTCCATGGTAAGCTGCGGACTTTTCTCCCAAAGCAGGGCTGCGGCTCCTGAAACCAGAGGCGCAGCAAAGGAGGTACCGCTTTTTGCCACATAGGCATATTCATAGCCTGCTCCCCGTTTACGACAGCCCGCACAGGAAGCCATAATATTGGTTCCCGGGGCCACAATATCCGGCTTTTTCATTACCATAGTACTGGGGCCCCGGCCTGAATACTGGGCACACAGAGTTACCCCTCCGCCGTGATAGGCTCCGTCATGGCAGCCCACCGTCAGCACATAGCTCCCCATGCCCAAAGGAGAAATACTGCTGGGTCTGGGGCCTTTGTTTCCTGCAGCCACCACCACCAGTATTCCTGCTTTCCAGACCTCTTCCAGGGCATGTAAAAGTTTTTCTATTTTGACCAGATTGACCTGCTCCTCAAAGCCCACGGATATATTGACGATACGAATCCCCATCCTGTCCTTCTCTTCCAATATCCATTGAAGAGCCTCCAGCATCATATAGGTATCGCCTCCGCCTTCCCGGTCCAGCACCTCGCCGATGACCAGCTTGCGGTCCGGTGCAACTCCTCTGTATTTTCCCCCGGAGACCAGACCGTTTCCGGCCAGACATCCAGCCACATGAGTTCCATGTCCCGCATCATCATAAGGCCCTTTCCGATGATGGACAAAATCCCGGAATGCGACGATTCTATCAGCAAAATCAGGATGAAGGATGGCTCCCGTATCCAAAACGGCAACGGTCACATTCCTTCCGGTATACGCCTCTGCAATTTCACTTTCGCAGCCAATCTGTTTTCTAACCCGCTGCATTGCACACTCCTGCACTTTTTTTCAGGATATGCGACAAATTCTGTTTTGTTCTAGGGAAACACTTTAATCAGCATTTCCCTTAACGATATTTCTTTTTTCTTGGACGATAAAAAATCAACATTACAGCGACAGCTCCCGTTCCAACGGCAATAAACCATTTGGGATGGATGCTGTTGTCTCCTGTATTCGGCGTGTAGTCTTTTTTCCCGGATACAGCGGTATAATTGACGTTTCCGTCTTCAATCAGCCTGCTGTCCCCTTCACCAATGGCATAGATGGCAAAGGTGGATAAGTGGGTGGTGGAAAATCTCACAAAAGCCCCTTGATTTACCTGCTGAACCAAAGTAGAGGATAAGAGCTCGAGCTGGCCATCTTCATCTAAAGCAACCACATGTAAATCGCTTCCGCTGATGTTCGTCGGCAGAGGAACCGTAACCTCCAGAGGTCTGCTTCCAAACTGGGTAAGGCTGACTGACCCGGTATAATCAACCATAGTCATATCAAAAGTAAAAAGAGCCGGCACATTATTTCCATAGATTCTCTGGAATGCCTCCTGTACACTGCTCTGGTTTCCCGGCTGCAGGGTAAGGGTATATTTACCCTCATCAGGAAGGCTGGCTGAAATCTGCCCTGCGGGCCATTCTGCCACCGTTGAATTTATCTGAATACCGCTTTCATTTTCCACAGGCGGTACAATCGTTTCCAGTGTTTTCGCCTGTCCGCTGCCATCCAGAACCGTTATCACACCGGTAAAGCCCAGACCTCCCTTATCTAAAACACTGCCCTGAGTAACCACGCTCTCACTCCGCAAAACAGCCTTCCAGTTTCCTTCAAAAGCAGGTCTTCTCAGGTGCTTGTCACTCACCCGCTCAGAACGTTTAGAGGCGCTGAGTACGGGCAGCTTATTTCCGGCAAAAGTAACCACTCTCTCGTTTCCGTCCGACTGGCAGGAAAAAGCGCCCACCCCTATGGATTCCATGGTATCAGGCAGCGTAACTGCCCTCAAAGCCGTATTCTGGAAGGCTCTGTCCTGTATCTCTTTCAGGAAATTTCCTCCCTGTAAATTGGACAGAGAACTGCAGTTTAAAAAAGCCTCTTCTCCGATTACCCTTAAGGAATCCGGCAAAGACACACCCTGAATCTCATCATGTCCTGAAAAAACCGCCGGAGCAATGGTCTTTACTCCCTGAGGAATCTCCACGAACTGGCTGTTTCCCTTATAGGCCAATAAAATACCGTCGCCCACAATCAAAAAGTCACCATTTTCACCTGTATTCCCCCAATTTGTCAACCATCCCGTATGGGAAAAGGCAGAGGGCTCAATCCAGGTTACGGTGGAAGGAATATTCACTGCGGCTAAATTGTCACAATGATAAAAAGCTGCATAGCCGATTTCCTTTACTCCTTCCGGAATAGTCACCTCCGTTATTGTGCTTCTGGCAAAGGCAAAATCTCCGATACTGGTAATATTGGAAGGAACGGTATAGGCCCCTAACGCAGTGCTGCCGTAATAGGCATTGGCGCTTATGGCATTCCCGATTACCGCATATTTAGGCAAAGCAGTTCCCTTTTCGGCATCCACAAAAGACTGAATTGCATTCATTTCCTCTTCCGTCGAAACCTCTCTGTGGGTTGTCCCGGTATTCACCGTTAATGAAGAATCCATCAAAATAACAGCCTGCTGACCCACAACGATGGTCTTTCCCAGTACGCCCTCCTCCGGGTCCAGCAAATCCGTTGGAGGAACATAATCCACATTGCTGGGATGATTTAATGCTCTGTCGATATTAGAAGTATTTCCTCCGCTGGCATCGGAACCTCCCGTTGTCGCTGCTGAAGGATTTTTATCTACTTCCACTATTCCGCTGCCGCCGCCTACCACATAAACTTTTCCGCCAGTCTGGGC
>JBNMJJ010000135.1:0-6395 GCA_050873745.1 Lachnospiraceae bacterium
CTCCAAGCCCATGATTTGGGACGAGGTGGAGCTGGCTTTGCTTCAAACGGATATGTCTCCCCAAAAAAGGAAGGAGAGGGTGGAAGAAACCTTGAAAATCTGCGGTTTATATCCTTTTCGCAAATGGCCCGTTTCGGCTCTTTCCTACGGACAGAAAAAGAGGGTGACCATAGCCAGTATTCTGGTGCAGAGGCCCAGGATTCTACTTTTGGACGAGCCCACGGCAGGGCAGGATTATTTTCATTATACGGAGATTATGGAGTTTCTGGTGGACTTAAACCGGCAGGGCTATACCATTCTGATGGTGACCCACGATATGCACCTGATGCTGGAATATACGCCCCGGGCCATCGTTTTTTCGGAAGGGAAGCTATTGGCAGATGAAAGCGCCGCCCATGTGCTGAGTAATCCGGCGCTGGTGGAGCAGGCCAATCTGAAGGAGACCAGTCTGTACCGTCTGAGCCTTTCTGGCGGCATCCAGAATCCGCAGGCTTTTACGGAACGGTTTATCCGGTATGAAAAGGAGGTGCGTCAGAATGGCTAAAGTTGCCATCATGAGCTTTATTAAAAGAAAAAGTCCCATTCATGAGCTGACGGGTACGGCGAAGCTGCTTTTCTTCGTTCTGTGGAGCGTGGCGGCTATGGTGACCTATGACACCAGGGTGTTACTGGGTATGTTTGCAGGCAGCCTGGTAATTTTTAAAATCAGCCGGGTACGCTTTCGGGAGGTCAGCTTCGTGTTGGGGCTGGCAGGAGTGTTTTTGCTGCTTAACAATCTGTTCGTTTACCTTTTTTCGCCGGAGTACGGGGTGAAGCTGTATGAAAGCCGCAGGGTGCTGTTGACGATTATGGGGCCCTATACGATTACGCTGCAGCAGCTTTTTTACCATTTTAATATGACCCTGAAGGTGATGTGCGTGATTCCTGTGGCTCTTTTGTTCATTGCCTGTACAGACCCCAGTGAGTTTGCTGCAAGTCTGGCGGGCATTGGCGTCAGCTATCGCATCGGCTATGCGGTCAGTCTGGCTCTGCGCTATATTCCTGATGTACAGAGGGATTTTACGAATATCAGTCAGGCTCAGCAGGCCCGGGGCATTGATTTATCCGGTAAGGACAGATTTCTGGTTCGGATGAAAAATTCCGCCGCCATTTTACTGCCGCTGGTACTTTCCAGCTTAAACCGCATTGAGACGGTCAGCAATGCCATGGAACTGCGGGGCTTTGGGAAAAAAGAAAAGCGAAGCTGGTACAGGCAGCGCAAATTTCAAAAGGCGGATTGGGCGGTCATGGGGCTGGCGGTGTTGATTTTGGCGGCGGATTTGCTGATTACCTTCTGGGATGGCAGCCGCTACTATAACCCTTTTCTGCATTGATGAGATTGGTGTGTGTTAGAGGATGAGAAAGGAGAAAAGGGCTCAGACCCTTTTCTCCTTACAGAAACTGGTTTTGTTCTGGTTGATAATGGTAATCAATGGTATCCAGTTTTTTCTCGATTTCAGCCTTGTCCAGTTCCAGGTCTTCACAGAGAGCATCGAAGGACGGGTAGCAGTCTCTCAATTTTAGATTGAGGAAAGAAACCAACATTACGGAATCCTTGGGAATCATATGAACCTCCTTAAAACATCTTATTTTCATCGTTCAATTTACTGCCGTCAGTCGAGTAAACTGTACTGCAGCATTTCATATTTCAGACGGGAGCCCTCCCGAATAGCTTCCGGCAAAAGCGCTCTTGCCACCAGCTTTGGGTCACTTCCATCGTCTTCGGCTTTTTGCAGATGAGCATAGTCGCCGTCAATGCTTTTTACCACATATTCTATTGCCTCAAACATAATTGCGTTTCACCTCCGCTTTCCAGGGTTCTCTTTATAACTTAGCCTCTGTAGCTTAGTTTGTCAAGGCTGCTGCAGGGGGAAGTAAGGGGAATAGTCATTCTTTACAAAAACCCCATTCTGGGCTAAAATAAGTCAGGCGGTTTAGGCATATAGAAAAAATCATTCTCCTATACCCGATTTTACTTGATAAATGAGCGATTTGGCTAAAAAAGCATTGCTTTATCGCCCTGAATGGGTACAGACAAAAAAACGGTTCTTTTATGCCCAAAAATTCACTTATTTTTTGGCATGGAACGGGAAAAAATATCTATATGCCCAATTAGGGAATTTATTATATGAAAATGGAAGTATTTATTGATAAAAATGGGTATAGAGCAACATTTTTTTCATATATGCCCGTTTTTACCGGTATAAGGCTTGAGCGAGTGATAAAAATATCACTGCAGGCCGTATGACCTTCGAAGCTGCCTTAAAAGAAATGAATCAGGACAATCCGAATGGAGGAAAAGATGAGAGTTGGAATGGGATATGATGTGCATAGGCTGGTAGAAGGAAGGAAGCTGATTGTGGGCGGTGTGGACATCCCTTATGAGAAGGGGCTTTTGGGACACTCCGATGCGGACGTTCTTTTGCATGCCATATCGGATGCCCTTCTGGGGGCAGCGGCTCTGGGAGATATAGGTAAACATTTCCCGGATACGGAAGAAAAATGGAAGGGGGCGGACAGCCTTAAGCTGCTGGCAGCCGTAGGGGAAATGCTGGAAGAAAAGCTGCTGTTCATTGAAAATATTGACGCCACCATTATTGCCCAGGCGCCCAAAATGCGTCCCCATATTGATGCCATGAGAGAAAATATTGCCAAGGCTCTTCATCTTAGCGTGGAGCAGGTAAATGTTAAGGCGACTACGGAGGAATGAATGGGCTTTACGGGGGAAGGAAGAGGAATATCCGCACAGGCAATCTGCCTGTTGAACAGCCCCACCAGTCTCTTCGATGAAAACCCTGAAAACAGGGGCTGTGCAGGCTGTTCGGGCTGCCATAAATAGGGATAAAAGGAAGAAGAAAATATGGAGATTAAGCGGCTTGCAGGAGATGCCTGCAAATCAACCAGAGAGCTTTGGGAGGAGGTTTTTACGGAGGACTCCGCTCAATTCGTAGACTATTATTATCAGGAAAAAGCAGCGGGCAATATTGCCTATGTAAGCGGGGAGGAGCCTTATGAGGCCATGCTTTTTCGCACCCCCTATCCGGTTCAGGTTTATGATAAGCTAAAGGAACTATCCTATATCGTAGGAGTGGCCACCAGAGCAAAATTTCGCCATAAGGGGAAGATGACCGCACTGCTCATGACCGCTATGGAGGAAATGCACAGCCAGAGGCAGCCCTTTTGCTTTCTGATGCCTGCCAATCCGGCGATTTATGAACCCTTTGATTTTCGCTATACCTATGAGCGGCCCCAGTGGAGCTTTCGGGAGCGACGTTTTCCGATGGAGATTCTGGAACCTTTAATCGGAACGAAGGAATCCATCCCTCTGACGGAATCGGAGACTGCCTTTATCCCGGATTTATCTGCCGCCGGGATGAAGGAAAGTATACTGCCGAAGGGAGTAAGGGAAGGGTTCCCAGTGGGAGAAGCAGCACAGTCAGCCTGTGAGCTTTTCAGCATGAGAGGATGCTGCCGGAATGCTTTGGAAATCAGGGAAATGGGAGAGGCGCTGGCTAATTTTGCCAATAAGTGGCTGGCGGAACGCTTCCAGATATACGTTAAGCGTGACGCCGGATATTATGAACGGCAGTTGGCGGAAATTCAGGCCCAAAACGGGGACATATTTTTGCTGAAACGGGGCAGCAGTCTGGAAGGCTTTTTTCTTTATGCCAGAGAAGGTGAGGAAATATTCGTCCAGGAAATGATGGAAGAGCGGAAGGGAAGTTTTTTCTTTTTGGAGGAAAAAAAGGAAAAGAAGCCGGTGATTATGGCCAGAATCATCCACTTGGAGGAAATGATGAAGCTGGTAAAAAGTCCCTGCAACCGTACCGTTTTGATTGAGGTAGAGGACCCTCTTCTGCCCCAGAATGACGGAATTTATCTTTGGGAGCTGACCCCCTTTGGAAGCCGGGTGACCCGCCAGAAGGAGAGTTGGAAAGCGGAAGTGTTTATGACCATTGACGAATTGACGCCTCATCTGTTTAAGGGTGTTTTTCTCAATGAAATCGTATAAAGTATTGACAAAAAAAGAAGATTTGCATATGCTAAAGTATACGAGGCAGCGGAGCCTACGGTAAAGCCGCTGGAAGTATCGGAACATAACAGTATTATGATAGAATGGCAAAGAACGAAAAAGTACATTCCGGGGATGTGCCAGAGAGAAGATGTCAGCGGCTGAAAGCATCTTTGACAGAAGCGGAATGGAAGTGCCTTCGGGAGCCGATTCGGTGAAGGAGAAGTAGCCGGATACGTTTCGCCTGCGTTAAGGGCTTTGAGAGAGGACCATAAGGTCCTTACTAGAGTGGAACCGCGGATGAACTTCGTCTCTAAATGAGACGGAGTTTTTCTTTTTTTAAGGAAGGGGTTTGACGAATACAGGCTTTTAAAAGGCGGCTCACCGATGGGATTGTTTTTGCAGGACAGGAGGTGACCATATGGGGATGATTAAGCGTATCAGGGAAGAAATCGACCTGATTAGAGAGCGGGATGCAGCCATACATTCACCCTGGGAGGTTTTTTTGTATCCCAGCTTTAAGGTGATGCTTCACTATCGGGTGGCTCATCGGTTATATTTGAAAAAGCACTATTTTCTGGCCAGATGGATTTCCCAGCGGGCGGTCAGAAAAACCGGAATCGAGATTCATCCGGGGGCGCAGATTGGAAAGGGACTTTTTATCGACCACGGAAACGGCGTAATTATCGGAGAAACCACCATTATTGGTGATAACTGCACTCTGTATCAGGGGGTAACTCTTGGAGGAACCGGGAAGGAGCAGGGGAAAAGGCATCCTACCCTTGGCAATAACGTAATGGTCAGTGCCGGGGCAAAGGTATTGGGCTCCTTTACCATAGGAGACAATTCCAAAATCGGCGCAGGAAGCGTGGTGCTGGCAGAGGTTCCCCCCAACTCTACGGTGGTGGGGGTTCCGGGAAGGGTGGTCAGGCGAAACAACATGGCCTACCCGCAGGAAACCATGGACCAGGATTTGCCGGACCCGGTGAAGGAGGACATTAGCAATCTGCAGCATACGGACAGCATACTGACCAACCGGCTGTTAGAGCTGGAAGAGGAAGTAAGGCGGCTGAAACGTAAGAAAGAAGCAGGCAGCAGGCAGCTAGCAGTCCGGGAAAACTAAATTCGGCAGAAGTGGAACGTTTGGCGTAAAACAGGATAAAGCAGGAAAAAGATAAGGCCGGGCCAGGCCCCAGAGGGCGGAAACGAAATTTCTGCCCTTTAGAAATGGAGGAAAAATGAAAATTTACAACACATTAACGAAGCAAAAAGAAGAATTTATTCCTTTGGAAGAGGGGAAGGTAAAAATGTATGTCTGCGGCCCCACCGTATATAATCTGATTCACATCGGAAACGCCCGCCCCATGATTGTTTTTGATACCGTCAGAAGATATATGGAATACAAAGGACTGGAAGTGAACTTCGTTTCCAACTTTACGGATGTGGACGACAAAATCATCAAAAAAGCGATGGAAGAGGGGGTAGAGTCGGAGGTGATTTCCGAACGCTACATTGGGGAATGCAAGAAGGATATGGAGGCTTTGAACGTTAAGCCTGCCACCACCCATCCTTTGGCCACCAGGGAGATTGACGGAATGGTAGAGATGATTTCCACGCTGATTCGGAAACGTCATGCTTATCCGGCGGCAGACGGCACCGTTTACTACCGTACCAGGAGCTTTCAGGGATACGGCAAGCTGTCCCATAAAAATCTGGATGATTTACAGGGAGGAAACCGTTCTCTTTTGGTGTCCGGTGAGGACCAGAAGGAAGACCCTCTGGATTTCGTTCTCTGGAAACCCAGAAAAGCGGGAGAACCGGCGTGGCATTCTCCCTGGTGCGACGGCCGTCCGGGGTGGCATATTGAGTGCAGCGTAATGAGCAAAAAATACCTGGGTGAGGAAATCGACATTCATGCCGGAGGAGAGGATTTGGTGTTCCCTCATCATGAGAACGAGATTGCTCAGTCTGAGGCAGCCAACGGAAAAACCTTCGCCCGTTACTGGATGCACAATGCTTTTTTGAATATTGACAATAAAAAGATGTCCAAATCCGCAGGCAATTTCTTTACGGTAAGAGACATCAGCGAAAAATACGATTTGCAGGTGCTGCGTTTCTTCATGCTTTCCGCCCACTACAGAAGCCCCCTGAATTTTTCCGCAGATTTGATGGAGGCGGCAAAAAACGGTCTGGAGAGAATCAAAACGGCTGCGGAAAAACTGCGTGATTTGCAGCAAAAGGCAGCAGCCGGCGAATTGACCGAAAAAGAGCAGGCGTCCCTTAAGGAAGCAAAAGGCTTTTTGACCAGATTTGAAGAGGCTATGGAAGATGATTTTAATACCGC
>JBNMJJ010000136.1:0-6394 GCA_050873745.1 Lachnospiraceae bacterium
GAATCAGAGCATAGCCCTCCTGGTAAAAATCCACTCTGAACTGGTTGGCATAATCCAGCTCCATCCTGCTTTCATGCACCAGTTGACTGCTGATGTCCGTCTCCTGATTTTCCCAAAAACTTTCTGTATCTGCCTCCTGTCCCGGACCGGCACAGCCGTTCAGAGCCAGGAGGCTGATGAGAAGGGCCAGTCACCAGACAGCCAGCCTTCCTATCCTCTTTTTTCATCTCCCGGATGCTGCTAAAGCGGCATCTCAACTCTTCGGGGATAATCCGGGTGTGAACCCGGCATATGCTCCGCATAAGCCTCCGAAGTTCTTTGCGAAACGCCCACTGGCGTGAGCAATTAGAACTTCTTCTCACGCTACTTTCCTTTTTTCCCATAAAAAAACACTCCCGCTGCAAGAACCGCCACAACAAGTACAATCACCCAAATCAGTCCGGCACTGTTTTTTTCCTGTTTCAGAGTGTCCTGGCGGAAGGTTAGCTGATACTCCACCTCGTGGGGCTGGCTCATGGCTACCGTATAGCCGATTACCGGAATTTCCTCATCCAGAGCCGGAACAGGGATTTCAAAAACGGAATTTCCCTCTGTATTTACCGGCTGGTAGGTAGTGCCGTTCACCACCATATACTCATAGTTGGGGCTGTTCCATTCCAGAACGGCAACGGACTTTCCTCCCTCTACTCTGACCTTTACCGGAGAAAGCACTGCCGCCCTTCCGGTTCCTCCTGTAAAACTAATCTCCATACTGTATTCCCCGTCCTCTACAGGCAGGGTTACCTGAGGCAGTTCTGGATTCGCCTGGCTGGCTGCCAGATTCGTCTGGTTTGTTGCGGGCAGATTCTGATTGGCTTCTACTGCAGGCTCCTGGCTGGCTTCTGTGGGATTTTCTCCTGCCGTCTCGTCGGAAACTGCTTTTGTCTCCTCTGTCCCTGCTTCGGCCTGGGGAAGTTCAATCAGCAGGGCATCTTCCGGAAGGGTGTCTGCCAGAAAAACCAGCTCCCTGTCATACCACTTTTCTTTTTTCTTACTGTAGGCGGCACAGGAAATTTCCTGATTCAGCCTCTCCACCGGTACGGTGTAGGTGTGGGCGCCTTCCTCATTTTCCACATAAGGAATAGCCCCTTCCTCCCCTGCTGCCAGGGCCTCCTTGGCCGTTCCCATATAGACCTTCAGATAGCCCGTACCGCTCATGGTAAGGGTTGCCGTCATTTCTCCCTTTTCCACCGTAAGCTGGGCCTCTACAATCCGAAACATGGAGGAGCTGGATTCCACTTCAATGGGATAAACTCCATCTTTAACATCCTTTCCCTCTACCGGGACCAAATTTACCTTTCCCTCTGCATGACAGATAACCGGTGTAAAAAACACACCGGTTATCATCAGAAAGAGAAGTCCTAATACTGCCTTTAATCTTCTCATAACTTATTCCTCTTTTTGGTTTGCTGTAAAAATCCTTTACTTTACAAGGCTGTCCACCGCTGCCTGAGTATGCTCTACATAAATATTCTGAATAGCAGGAATCTGTCCCAGACCTTCCAGTACACATTCTACCTCATAGCCTTCTGCGGTTAAAACGCTTTTCCAGCTACCCTCTTCATCACCTGCCATGTCGTTGTTGGCATGGTCGCCGGCTACCACCATTAAGGGCTCCAGAACAACCTTTTTGTAAGCGCCGTTTTTCGTCATGTTCGCCATCACATCCTCCAGCGTAGGCGCTGCTTCTACAGTACCGATAAAGTAATTTTTATAGCCTCCGGCAGTTAATTTTTCCTGCAGCTTTGCATAGACTGCATTGGAATCCGCCTCTGTACCATGTCCCATAAAGCAGATTGCCGTTTCGCCATCGTCATAGGCTGCTGTCTTTTCCGTAATTGCCTTGGCTACTGCATCAAAATCCGCATCACTGACTAACAAAGGCGCACCCAGAGCAATCTGCTCAAAGCTGCCTTCGTAGTCTGCCAAAGCATTCACTAAATCGGTATACTCATAACCCTCCATTAAGTGGGTGGGCTGAACCACCAGATTCTTTACGCCATCCGCTACTGCTCTGTCCAGAGCTTCTTCCACATTGTCAATTTCCATTCCTTCTCTTTCCGCCAAAATATCAATGATAATCTGGCTGGTAAAGGCTCTCCGTACCCCATACTCAGGGAATGCCTTGCCAATGGCTTCTTCGATTGCCCCGATGGTGAGGTCCCGGTTATCATTGTAGCTGGTTCCGAAGCTGACCACCAGAATTGCCGTATCTCCTGATGCCACTGCTGTTCCTTCTGCTTCTGTTCCTTCCGTTGCCGTCTGAGTAGTCTGCGCCTCTTCGCTCTGCTGCGCCTGGGTGGAAGGGGCCGCTGTTTCCTGCGTTTTACCGCAGCCCGCTAAACCGATGGTTCCCACAAGGGCTGCCATCAACAATGCAACAAATCTTTTTTTCATATTTTCCTCCATTCCGAAGCCTTTTCGCTTCACCAAATCCTTTGGCTGTTCAGAGCAGGTCCTGCCCTGTACAGCTTTCATTAAATAGCTGCGACAGAAACGAAAGTCCGGGCCAGTCGTCGGAGGTGTATTTTTTCCATTGAATTAATACGCCCTATATGCCATTATGGCAAACAGCATACAAAAAAGAAAACCCTTTGCCTGTACAGGTAAAGGGTTTATACGCAAAAATTCCAAAGCCATGATATAACGCCCGAGGCGAAAAATGGCTTTTGGTAAATTTATGTACAACCAGTTACTCGTGGTCTGAAACAGTCGTGTCTGTACAACATTCAGGCAGGTCTCCCGACTTATGGATCAAGGCATAGGCCATCTTCCCAGTTTCCCAGTGATTCTCTCGGCTTCTGCTCCCCAATTACGGTGACGAGTTCGTGCAGGACTTACACCTGCTTCCCTTTTCACCGGAACCAATTCTGACGAATTGTTCCGACACCTGAGCGTTTTCTATTTAATTTGACTTAGTATAACACAATTTTTTCCATTCTACAACAATTTTTGAATCCGGCTGTTTTTCTGCCTGATTTAAGCCTTCTTTTCCACACCTAAAAGCGGTGCCGCAATCCCCCTGGCCCGGTATTCCTTTGGGGTCATGCCATATTTCTCCTGAAAAATGCGGTAAAAGTAGGTTCGGTTCGTGTACCCAAGCTGCTGCACAATCTGGCTGACGCTCTTATCGGTCTTTAACAGCAGGTCGGCAGCCTCCTCCAGACAAAAACTTTGCCCCAGGCTTACCAATGACATACCCAGACGGCGTTTCACCACCCGATTCAGATAGTCCCGGGTATAATTCATCAGCCCTTCCAGTTCGTCATAATTTACCCGCCCATGATGCTTACGCAGGTAAAGCATGACCCGGTTAAAGATATAATCCTCTCTGGAACGTTTCAAATCCACACAGTTCATCTGATAGCTGGCGGAATCCGACAACAGCGCCAGAAGACGTACCAACTGACCGTAGACAATATGTAAAAAGCCGGGCTTTTGCTGCCTCGTCTCCAGCAGCAAAGCGGCAAAGATTTTCTGCACCTCTTCGCAGACCTCATGAGCCTCCCGAAGGGGAAAAAAGTCCAGATATTCCTTTTCAAAAGCCGAAGTCTCCTCCAGCAGCCTGTGCAGCTTTTCAAACACTGCATAATTGGCGGCATGGGGATGATGAAAGCTGGAAAAATAGCAGTCCCCCTCAATGGCTTTTAGGAGGAACTGGTCCGCCATCAGCAGAAATACCGCTTCAAAATCAGAAGAATAGGCTTCCGTATGCAGAATATTTTTATTCAGGATGCAGCACTCCCCCGCCCGGTACACCCGTTCAAAATCCTCAATATACTGGGTTACCTCCCCTTTCAGCACAAACATCAGCTCCAGAGACTGATGCCGATGCAAAGGCCGTATGTCCGGCCGGTATTCCTCCGACAGCACCCCCTTTCTGGGCAGATAAAATCCGGGACTAATCATCGTATGGGTAAGGGTCTGTGTCCTGAAATCAAACAGCTCCAGCGTCAGCATATACAGGCTGTCCAGAACGAAAGATTCTCCGTCCTTATCGCCGGGGTTGTAAATGATAAGCGGGGTGTCTTTGGAAACCGTTCTTTTTCGGCTCATCTTTTCTCCTTTAATAATCCGGTTTAAGATACAAATATAAACACTTCGACGAAAGGCGATATTGCCGCAGAAATATCGCCTCCTTTATGATATAAGTATATAGAATACAGGTATAGTTTTCAAGTAAATCTGTATCGTATTAAGGAGGAATCAGTATGGAAAACAAAAAATATCTAAACGGCTGGCAAAAAGTTGCCTATGGGGCCGGAGACTTCGGTTCCAATTTTATGTACACCTTCGTATCATCCTTTGTACTCATTTATCTGACGGATACGGTGGGATTAAATGCCGGTGTCATCGGTACGCTGATGCTGGCTACAAAATGTCTGGACGGCTTCACCGATGTGTTCTTTGGCAGAATGATTGACAATACCAAAAGTAAAATGGGCAAGGCCAGACCCTGGATGTTCTGGTCCACCTTTCCCCTGGCAGTCCTCGAAATTCTGCTGTTCATGATTCCGCAGTCCTCTGCAAAACTGCAGTATGCCTACTTTTTCGTGGTATATACCCTGTTGAACGCTATTTTCTACACCGCCAACAATATCGCTTACGCCTCTCTCACCGCTCTGATTACCAAAAATCCCAATGAGCGGGTGCAGGCGGGAACCTTCCGTTACATCTTCGCCATGCTGGCGGGAATCGTTATTTCCGCTGTCACCTATAATCTGGTAGATACCTTCGGCGGCGGTACCGCAGGCTGGAGAGCCGTAGCGATTCTTTATACCGCAATTATGATTATTTTCAATATGATTACGGTGTTCTCGGTTAAAGAAATCGATGCCCAGGAAGAGCGGGCCAAAAATTCTGCCGACATCACCTTTACGGAAAGCATCCGTCTTCTTTGCTCCAACCGTTACTATCTTTTGATTCTGGTGTTTTATCTGCTTCAGTACGGTATGCAGGGCATTACCAACGGCGTGGGCATCTTCTTTTGTGCCTATGTACTAGGAAATTCGGAGGCTCTGGGACTGTTTACTTTTGCCAGCTTCGTTCCCATCATCATCGGTCTTGCCTTTACCCCCGCTTTGGTAAAACGATGGGGCATTTACAAGGTAAACCGGGGCGGTATGATTTTCAGCGCCATTTTCGGTATCGTGTTTATTGCAGTGGGCTACACCAACAATCTGCCGCTGATGCTCCTGGTCTGTGCCCTCAGAGGGCTGGGAATGAGTCCTATGTTGGGAACTATGAATGCTGTTATTGCAGATACGTCGGCCTATACCTATAAAAAGGACGGGGTTCATCTGGACGGCAGTATGTTTAGCTGCTCTTCCATGGGTATTAAACTGGGCGGCGGCCTGGGTACGGCTCTCTCTGGCTGGCTATTGGAGCTGGGCGGCTATGTGGGCACTGCCGCAACTCAGACCGCTGGGGCACTGGGAATGATTCAGTTTATGTATGTGGTAATTCCCGCTATCGTCTGTGTACTTATGCTCCTTTCCGTATGGGGAATGAACGTACAGAAAGGAATGGCTGAGCTGGACAGTAAGAAAGTTTAAAGGAGGAAATCACTATGAAGCCTTCACTGATGGTAAGAATGGTACGAAAGAAGCAGCTTCGTGACAACCGGGCGCATTTTGCCGCAAAAAACCTGAACTACGATGTAGACGAAATCCGTGATTTGAATTACCGAAAGGACCAAAACCCGTACCATAATCTGGACATCTACCGGCCCAGGCAGCAAAACGCCCCGCTTCCGGTGGTCATGCTGATTCACGGCGGCGGATATGTGTCCTGTGAAAAATTTATTAATGAAGCCCAGGGAAAGTATTTTGCCACGAAAAATTTCACTGTGGTAAACGTGAATTATTCCCTCCAGCCGGAGGCAGATTTTATCGACGTGGTACGGGAGCTGTTCGACGCCCTGCACTGGATAGAGGAGAATGCGCCCCGCTACGGTTTTGATTCCCACAGGATTTTTGTCAGCGGAGACAGCGGCGGCGGCCACTATGCCCTGCTTACAGCCGCAGTATCCGAAAGCGAGTATCTGCAAAAATACTTCGGCGTCCGCCAGGTATCCGCCGGAATCAGGGGTACAGCCGCAAGCTGCCCCATGACGGAAATCCGAAGCGCCAGGGATAAGAAGGATATTACCAGCCGTTTCATCAGAAAAAATACTCTGCACAGCGGCAGGCTCCATGACGATGAATTCATCGACAATGTATCCATCCCTTACCTGCTGGATAAGTGTGCCTTCCCGGAAGTTTTCCTGCTGACCACCCCCACCGACAGCCTGCTGTACCAGGAAGCAAAACGTCTCCACGAAACTCTGGCTGAGCGAAGCATCCCCCACCAATAC
>JBNMJJ010000137.1:0-6341 GCA_050873745.1 Lachnospiraceae bacterium
ATCAAAAGCCATCTTTCGGCTCCTTTCCTGATTTCTTACGCATTCATCTGCAGTTTTTCTGATGCGCCTTTATCTTTTTTATTGCCCATTGGTAGTGGCTGGGGGCGCTGCTCACAAAATAGGAGCCCAGTGTGGTGCCGCCCACCGCTGGAAACACCTTAGTCAAAAACAATTCTTCGTTGGTGAAGCCCTCTATTCTCTTTAGTACCTCCCTATGAGACCCGGCAAGCAATGCTCTGGCTTCTTCCAGACTCGTCCCCTGATGCTTTTCCCAGAATACCTGATTCAACAGTGCAGTGGTTCTCCAAGTGTATATTTTTGGCAGAAACTTTACGTTATTTCCCTTTAAATTCTCGTCCACAAAATGAATCATCAACTGGTGCCACTCATATAAATGAACCAGAACATCCCGCAGGTTCTTATCCCGTTTCCAGTGGGCCTCTGTTTTTTTCTCATCAGCACTGAAATCAAAGGGCATACTCAATTCCTTCTCTGTAAGTGAATCAATGAGTTTATTTAATTGTTCAAAATTTTCTTCTGCTGCGGTCAGCAGGTCTTCCTTATTCCTCGGTCTGGGCATTTATCCTTCCTCCTCATATCCGCTTATCATCTCTTTGGCAATGCAGATTAGTTCTTCCCTCACTTCTGCAGGCTCCAGCACCTTCACCTTCGCACCAAAAGTAAGCAGCCAGCAGAGCAAACTTTCCTTGTCCGTAAAATCCGCCGTAAAAAGCAGGGTTCCGTCTTCCTTCTCCGTAAAACAATGGATTCCAAATTCTTCTATCAGCCTCCACTTTGCTTCATTGGCAAACAGGGCCTTTACCTTTATTTTTCCCGGAAATATTTTCTGAATGGACAGATTGGGAACAGGAGCTTTTCTGGGCAAAAATCCTGTCTCGTTTTTCAGCAGTCCCTCCATTCGGTTCAGTTTGAACAGGCGGAAATCTTTTCTTTCGCCGCACCATCCCCACACATACCAGGAGGACCATTTAAAAACCAGATAATAGGGTTCAATCCTCCGTAAGCTGCTGCCCCTGGGCCCATAATAATGGAAGGTAATCTGCTTCCTTTCCTCAATGGCATCCTGAATAAGCTCTATCTTTGGAGCTATGGTTTCCTTGTACCAGGAGGACAAATCAATCAGCATGGAATCTCTGCCGCTGACAAAATCGGAAGAACCGGATTTAATCTTTTCCATAAGCTGACCATAATAATGGCTGCCGCTTACGCTGTCCAGGCTCCGCAGTCCAGCCATAATCATCTGCATATCCTTGGAGGTGAGCAGCGTCCTGTCCATCCGGTAGCCCTCCATAATACTGATTCCTCCGCCGGCGCCCTGCGCCGTATGGATGGGTATACCGGCTTTGCACAGGGCTTCAATGTCCCTGTTAATCGTTCTGCGTGACACCTCAAACCTTTGGGCCAGCTCCGGCGCTGTAACCCTTTCTTCCTGCAGTAATATGGAAAGTATTCCGATAAGCCTGTCTATTTTCATAGGAACCCCTTGTAGTCATGATTATATAAAAATGAACACGACAACTGTATGTCATGTTCATTTTAACATTTTATTTTTTATGGGTCAAAAAAACGTTAATACCAATCGTGCTTTTCTCCCCGGTCAAGGGAATTAATCTGCTGCATTTCCTCCTCGGTCAATTCAAAATCATATAGCCGGGTGTTTTCCTGAATGTGCTCCGGGTTGCTGGAGCCGGGGATAACCACCACGCCCTTTTGCAGATTCCACCGAAGAATCACCTGTGCAGAGGAAACTCCGTGGGCTTTAGCAATAGCAGAAATGACTTCATCTCCAAGAAGCTGTGCTGTATAGCCTCTTCCCCCAAGGGGATACCAGCCCTGTACTACAATCCCCAGGTCTTGGATATAGGGAATCACATCCTGCTCCTGATAGTAGGGATGGATTTCATTCTGTACCAGTGCCGGAGTGATATTGACCTGGGGCAAAAATTCCTCCAGCTCTTTCACATACCAGTTGGAAAGGCCCAGAGAATGGATTTTGCCCTCCTCCACAAATTTTTCCATGGCTTTATAAGCCTTGACATCGTTAGGGTCGGGATGATGGAGAAGCATCATGTCCACATAGCCAATGTCCAGCCTGTCCAAGCACCCCTGAATGGCCTGCTGGGGGTTTTTCATTTCGTCACCGGGATAAATTTTTGTGATAACGAAGATTTCCTCCCGTTTTATACCCAATTCTTCTATGCTCTCCCGAATAGCCTGACCGACCTCTTGTTCATTGCCGTAAATAGAGGCGGTATCAATCAGCCGAACACCGTTGCGAAGCGCCGCTTTTACGGAATCGATACATTCTTCCCCGTGCAGGCTGTATGTACCCAGCCCATTGATAGGCATTTCATAGCCGCTATTTAACATCACTGTGCGGGTTTCAAAGCTAAATTCTCCCACTTTTCCTGTGCTTACAGGTGTCATTTTCATTTCCTCCAGCCACATCCTAATATCCTCCTTTGAAGTATCTGCCGCAAAACGCCTGCCATCAAGCCATCTGGCAGCTTCGGCCAGGGGATGAAGATTGGTATCACTGGAACCGATTTCACTGCTGTGGGAAGTACAAAACGGTAAAATGGTTTTTTGCGAAAAATCGTAGCTTTCCAAAAATGTGCTGATGATTCTCGGCGCCTGTCCATGCCAGATTGGATAGCCAATCAATACCGTGTCATACTGTGCCATATTTTCGATGCTTCCAGAAATGGCGGGGCGGGCATCAGGATTATTTTGCTCTCTGTCGGCCCGACCATTCGTATAGTAAGCCAGGTCCTCCTCAGTATATGGCTCCTGGGGAATAATCTCATAGAGGTCGGCTTTCAATATCCCCGCAGCATATTCTGCTATAGACTTCGTATTTCCAGTACAGGAAAAGTACGCAATCAGGATTTTATTTTCCGTTGTTTCCGTATCCATTGAAAGTTCCTCGCTTCTTGTTTCTTCCCTGTTCGCCTCCGGCGGCATGACTATTTCTTCTGATGCCTGCGGTATATTTTGCGGCACATTGTTGTCCCTTACTGTATTTGCTCCACAGGCAGAAAAACTGAATAACAGAGCAAACGTAAGGCAAAATGCAGTTAGTTTTTTCATATTATCCTCCATGACGATGCCTGACGGCATCGCAAATCTACTGGAAGAATGCCCGTATTCTGGGCATTCTCCGGGTGTGAGCCCGGCATATGCTTCGCATAAGCCTCAGAACTTCTTTGCGCATGCCCTTTGGGCATGATTTTGCCCTCTGGCGTGAGCATTAGAACTTCTTCTCACGCAATATTTCTGATTACCTTTGCAGGAACACCCCCCACAATCACTCCGGCAGGCACATCGCAAGCAACCACTGCTCCTGCTGCAATGATGGCATAATCTCCCACCGTCACTCCCGGCAAAATAGTCGCATGAGAACCAATCCATACCCCCTTTCCAATATGGATTGGTGAAGGCTGATTCTCCTTTCGGTTTTGAGGCAGTCTGCCGTGATTAATCGTTGCCAGCACGGTCTGGGAACCAATCAGCACATCATCTCCGATATGGATGCCGCCCCAATCCTGAAAATGGCAGCCACAGTTAATAAAAACGTTCTTTCCCACAAAAATGTTTTTTCCGCACTCAGTATAGAAGGGCGGAAACATCCTGAAGGATTCATCTACCTTTTTCCCAATCAGTTTGGAAAAAATCCGGCGCACTTCTTCCGGCTCATGGTAACCGCCGTTTAATTCTGCCGTAATGCGCAAGGCTTCCTGAGAAAGCAAATACATCAATTCATGGGACTGCGCTTCGCCGCACACAACCATACCCTGACGCATTTTTTGCAATAATTCTTCCGTATTCATCCTTTTACCTCCTTTTGCCCTATTATAAAAATTCCAAAAAGAAATATCAAATTCAGATAAAGAATGGTTTTTCATACTTGAAAGGTATGGACATGGCCGCTATACTGGATTCAGAGAAAGGAAAGAAAGGTGGTCTGTATTTTGGATATTCGCATTCTACAGTACTTTCTTGCTGTTGCAAGGGAAGAAAGCATTACAAAAGCCGCCGAAACGCTTCACATGACGCAGCCGCCCCTTTCCAGGCAGCTAAAAGATTTAGAAAAAGAATTAGGGAAGCAACTGTTTATCCGGGGAAATAAAAAAGTCACTCTGACAGAGGACGGTATGCTCCTTAGAAAACGTGCAGAGGAAATGATTTCCCTGATGGAAAAAACCCGGGCGGAGCTTAGCAGCTCTGATAAGAATATCAATGGGGAAATCTATATCGGCAGTGGAGAAACCGACGCTATTTCCTTCTTTGCCAGGGCCGCCGGAAATTTACACAAGAAACACCCCATGATTCATTACCATATTTACAGTGGAGATTCGGAACGGATTTTAGAACGGTTAGACAAGGGATTAATCGATTTTGGCCTATTAATTGGGTCAGTAGATATTGAAAAATATAATTATATGAAGCTCCCCATAGCCGATACATGGGGCGTTCTCATGCGTAAAGACAGCCCGTTAGCAGGAAAGGAAGTTATCTGTGCCGAGGATTTATGGGACAAGCCTCTGATTCTGTCCCATCAGGCAGCCAATAGCAGCCAGACCTTTGCATGGCTTAAAAAGGAGTCCTCGGAGCTGAATATTGTCCTGAATTATGATTTGATTTATAACGCCTCCCATTTCGTCAGAAAAGGCTTAGGATATGCCATTGCGCTGGACAAGCTTATCAACACCACCGGGAACAGTGAGCTTTGTTTTCGCCCACTGTATCCGACAATGACAGCAGAGCTTTGTATCGTCTGGAAAAAGTATCAGGTGTTTTCAAGGGCCTCGGACACCTTCCTGCGTGAATTGCAGGGATTGATGGGGGTAACTTGAGGCTGGATATAAGTAAATTTGTGATTTACCATTTGCAATCAGTGTGATTTTTAACACTATATAGTTATAAATTCCTATCAGCCTGTTTTACTGAAATAGGTCACATAGATATGACCAATGCCGAAAGCCACTCCGCTTATTATCAAAAGAATATGCCCCAAAGTAACTCCACTGAGCACAAATATGCATACTGGTATTATGGCAAGAGCCATCTTTTTCCAGAATTACACTAAATTCCATCGCCTCAACTCTCCGGTTGCCGGAAATGATACTTTCCTTTGCCATGTCCGGTCACCGGCTCGATAATCCCGTGCTCTGCCATTTCCCTCAGAAGTTCAGAGGCTCTGGACGTTTTAATGTCAATCGCCTTCATTACATCTGAGCGTCCAAAAATTGTCTGTCCCGGAAATGTCTTGCGTAGTTTCAAAATATGACTTGCCGTTTTCGGTTGAAAAACATTTTCAATGTCCGGTTTTATCGGTTCAATGTCCGGTTTTTCTATTTCTTTGAAAGCGCCACTGATGTGCAATGTCCGGTTATGAAGCGGATACTCCTCGTTCAGTAAAAGATTGCGGAGAAACATCTCAAGGAACTCCGTCGTTCCATGAATTCCGTTTTTCAGGTCATTGTAATTTGCTCTAACCAGTGAATTTCTAAAATACCACGCATTCTCAGCAAAAATATCATTCGTAACATCAAAACCCAGCATGCACAAATACTTGATAAAGAACACCGCCGTCGTTCTGGTGTTGCCCTCACCGAATACATGAATTTGCCATAATCTGGATACGAATACCGCAAGATGGTTAATAATCTCATCCATCGAGAGATTCTTATAGGAAAACTTCTTCTCCTCGGAAAAATCATAGTCCAGTGTCGCCCGCAGCTCCGTGGCACTGCCGTAGAGGACAGTTGCGCCATTCAGCACCCATTCCTTCTTCGTTATGTTGTAATCCCGAATCCGTCCGGCGTGGGAATAGATACCGGTAAACAGCTTTCTGTGAATGGAGAGATACTCATTCGGTGTGAAACTAAATGCACGCTCGGAAAGAAGTGCGGCAATACGTGCGGAAACCTTGTCCGCTTCCTCAGTACGGTCTGACGCATCACGGGTAGGATTTTCCTCGTAGTAGGTCTGTAAAAGAGCATTTGCCTCTTCAAAGGAAATCTCGCCCTCTATATTTCGGACGGCAGTATGCACCAGATATTCTGATGTCCTCAGCCCATCAACTGCCTGCAGGCCAATTGCCGTATGCCACGCATAGCCCTTGTCCCGTTTTGCTGGTTCGGATTCTTTGATATATTCCTTAAATGGGTCTTTGTTCACTCCATATCACCTCGCTGTTGTTTTTTGTCCCTGCAAGAAATCCACCCCTCCGTTATGTTGCCGTGTCTAATTTGATGCAACATAGCGGAGCGGAATTTCTAAGGAAACACTGATTAATTCAGTGTTTCCTTAGAGCC
>JBNMJJ010000138.1:0-6293 GCA_050873745.1 Lachnospiraceae bacterium
GGGGGGAAGAAAGAATCCGCTATATCCGGCTGGAGCATAACGGAGGAATCAGTGAGAATTCCAACAGGGCTTTGGAAGAGGTAAAGGGAGGCTATGTGGGGCTTTTGGACCACGACGACTTCCTTACGCCGGATGCCCTGTTCAGCATGGCACAGGCACTGGAAAAAGGAAAAGAGGAAAATCGGGAATATGCCCTTTTATATTCCGATGAGGATAAATGCAGTGAGGAGGGAAACCGATTTTACGACCCGCATTTTAAACTGGATTTTAATCTGGATTTATTTCTTACCAACAACTATATCTGCCATTTTCTGATAATGAAAAGGGAACTGCTTCAAAGCCTTAAGTTTCGTAAGGATTTCGACGGGGCGCAGGATTACGACCTTTGCCTGAGGGCGGTTTCCTTTTTGATGAAGGAAAACCCAAAAGTGGAAGAGCATATCTGCCATATTCCTAAGGTGCTTTACCACTGGCGATGCCACGAGGCCTCCACAGCAGCCAATCCAGAAAGCAAGGCATATGCTTACGAGGCGGGGAAAAGGGCCCTGGAGGATTTTTTGCGGGCCCAGGGCTGGAAAGGAACCGTCAGGCATGTGTCCCATGTGGGCTTTTATGGAATCGATTATGAAGGCGGAATTTTTGCCCAGAGACCGGACGTGGCGGCAGTGGGAGGCAGGCTGCTGAGAAAGGGAAAGATTGCAGGAACGGCCTTTGACGCCAAGGGAAAAATTCTTTATGAGGGACTCCCCGGAGGATACAGCGGCTATATGCACAGGGCCGTTTTAAGTCAGAACGTTTCCGGTCTGGACAGAGAATATTGGAAAGTTAATCCTAAGTTTGAGAAAAAAGTTGAAACTTTTTGGCAGGATTTGGTATCTAAAGAAGGTGAAGACGAGTTTATTCTGCAGCAAAGGCTGTGCAGCCAGCTGCTTGCTCATGGCTATCGCCTGTATTATGACCCCCGGTGGGTCATCAAAAAGTGAGAAACGGTAATAAAGGAAGAGAATGCCATGAAAACTACCGTTGTTATCCCCAATTATAACGGCATCAAGTTTATAGAAGATTGTATACAGGCTCTGAAGGAGGACAAGTCCGCCGAGTTTAAGGTGTGTATTGTGGATAACGGTTCCACCGACGGCTCGCTGGAGTGGATTCAGGCCAACTGTTCTGATGCCATCATCATTTCCCTGGGAGAAAATACAGGCTTTTGCCGGGCGGTTAATGAGGGAATCAAGGAGGCGGCAACGCCTTACGTTATTTTACTGAATAACGACACGAAGGTGGCTCCCGGCTTTGTGAAGGCTCTGGAGGAGGCTCTGGAAAAGGATGAGAAGCGTTTTTCCGTTTCCGCAAGGATGATGGATATGTACAGGCCACAGCTTCTGGACGGAGCGGGTGATTTGTACTGCGCCCTTGGCTGGGCCTTTGCACGGGGGAAGGGCAAAAGGGCAAAGGACAATTATACTGAGGAGAGTGAGGTTTTCTCCGCCTGCGGCGGGGCAGTCATTTACCGAAGGGAGCTGGTGGAAAAGCTGGGGGGCTTTGATGAGAATCATTTTGCCTATCTGGAGGACTGCGATTTGGGTTATCGGGCGCAGCTTTACGGCTACCGGAATTTTTACACCCCAAAGGCGGTGGTCTACCATGCAGGAAGCGGCTCCAGCGGCTCCAGGTATAATGAGTTTAAGGTTAGTCTTTCTTCCAGAAACAGTGTATATCTGATTTATAAAAATATGCCCCTGTGGCAGATTCTGTTGAACTTGCCCCTGCTTCTGGCAGGTTTTTTCCTTAAATTCCTGTTTTTCCAGAAAAAAGGGTTTGGCGGCATATATTGGAAGGGCTGTCTTTCAGGAATCGGCTTATGCAGAGAAAAACGGGGCAAAATAAGAAAGCAGCGTCCTGGAGTGAAAAATCTGGGAAATCTCATGAGAATCCAGGGAAAACTCTGGGAAAATACTCTGCGACGCTTTACTGGATAAATTTCTGTTGTACTTTTACACCAAATATTGTAAAATATTTGCTATGTATAGAATTGGGTGGCTGATATGATAAAAGACAACCAGAAATATTTTAACCGATTGCATGTGCTGTTGGATGCTCTGGCAGTGGCAGGCTCGTATCTGCTGGCCTGGTATTTGAAATTTATAGGCCCCTTCCGGGCAGAAGGAATCGGTGCCCTTCCTATGGGCTTTTACCTTAGTGCCCTGTACTTTCTGGTGCCCGGATATATTATTCTATATTATTGGTACAAGCTGTATACGCCCAAGCGTTCCCAGACCCTGGAGAAGGAAATTCTGGATATTTTCAAGGTGAATCTTATTGGTGTGGCGGGCTTCATGGTCTGCATCACTGCTTTTAAGATTACGGACTTTTCCCGAGGGCTGATTGGAATCTTCTTCGTACTGAACATTATCATTACTCTGACTTTCCGTATCGTGTTAAGGAAGACGCTGCGTTATTTCAGGAAAAAAGGGTATAATCTGAAATATATTCTGCTGGTGGGGTATTCCCGGGCAGCAGAGGAATATATTAATCGAATCAATGCCAATCCCCAGTGGGGATATGTGGTAAGGGGAATTTTGGACAATCATGTTCCTCCGGGAACCATGTACCGGGGAGTGAAGGTGCTGGGAACCATAGAGAATCTGGAGGTGGTTCTGCCCTTAAGCCAGTTGGATGAGATTGCGGTAACGCTGTCTCTGGCAGACTACGATATTCTGGAACAGATTGTCAGCTTATGTGAGAAGTCCGGTGTTCATACCAAATTTATTCCGGATTATAACAGTTTAATTCCCAACAGGCCCTATACGGAGGATTTGATGGGGCTGCCGGTAATCAACATCCGCTATGTGCCTCTGACCAATACCTTGAATGCCTTTGCCAAACGGCTTATGGATATTGTGGGTTCAGCTTTGGGACTCATCATTTTGTCCCCTTTGCTTCTGGTTCTGGCTGTTCTGGTAAAAATCACCAGCAAAGGGCCGGTTATTTTTAAACAGGAGAGAGTGGGCCTGCATAATAAACCTTTTAAAATGTATAAATTCCGTACCATGGAGGTGCAGAGTGAGGCAGTGGAAAAGGAAGGCTGGACGGTGAGGGACGACCCAAGGGTGACCAGAATCGGGAGGATTCTCAGGCGGACCAGCATGGACGAGCTGCCCCAGCTATGGAATATTCTGAAAGGGGATATGAGTATCGTAGGCCCCAGACCGGAAAGACCCCAGTTTGTGGAGCGGTTCAGGGAGGAAATTCCACGTTACATGATTAAGCATCAGGTAAGGCCGGGATTGACAGGCTGGGCACAGGTAAACGGGTATCGGGGGAATACTTCTATCCGTCGCAGAATTGACTGTGACTTGTATTACATTGAAAACTGGAGTATGATTTTCGATATAAAAATCATTTTTATGACCCTTTTCAAGGGAGTTGTAAATGAAAATGCTTATTAAGCACCATGAAATTTTATTACTTTCACAGTAAAGGAAGAGGAAAAATGGCAACGAAGAATGTAAAAACACAATCGAAAAATGTGGGAACACAACCGAAGAAGAAAAAGAATTCCGGCAGGAAAAAGAAGAACAGAATCCTTTTGTTTATTTTGGAAATCGTACTTTTAGTCGTGCTTTTGATGGTTTTGTATGCGGTATTAAAAACGGACAAGATAAACAAGATTTCCATTAATCCGGAAAATATCGAAGTGAATGAATCCGTAAAGAATAATGAAACCCTGCAGGGATACCGCAATATTGCTCTCTTTGGCGTAGATGCCCGTGATAATTCCCTGGGAAAAGGAAATCGTTCGGATACCATTATGATTGCTTCTATCAATCTGGATACGGGGGATGTTAAGCTGGTCAGTGTGTACCGTGATACTTATTTGAATCTGGGTAATGATAGTTATAATAAGTGTAATGCTGCCTATGCAAAGGGCGGACCAGAGCAGGCAATTAACATGCTGAATATGAATCTGGATTTGAACATTGAGGACTATATTACCATAGGTTTCACCGGTCTGGAAAAAACCATTGATGCCCTTGGGGGTGTGGAAATCAACATTCTGGAATCGGAAATCCGGCATTTGAACAACTACCAGATTAGTATGGTAGGTACCACTACCGATGGAAAAACCTTTGTTGCCAAAGAAGGAATAGATTATATTCCCGTTACCCATGCAGGCTTACAGACCCTGAACGGCCTGCAGGCTACCGCTTACTGCCGTGTTCGCCAGGTGGGTGATGACTATATGCGTACCCAGCGCCAGAGAGAGGTGCTGACGGCTATCATGGAAAAAGCGAAAAAAGCTAACCCCGCTACCCTGAATAAAATTATGGACGAGGTGCTGCGCCATGTGTCTACCTCTCTGGATGTAGATGAAATGCTGACCGTATTGGGAGAGCTTGCCAAGTATAATATTGTAGGTAAGGACGCTTTCCCGTTTGAAGAATATCGTACCTCAGCAAATATGGGCGGCTCAATAGGAAGCAGTGTCATTCCCGTGGATTTAAATGCCAATGTGGTTAAGCTTCATGAGTTCCTGTTTGATACCCAGGACTACCAGCTTTCTGAGGAAGTGCAGAAGTATAGTCAGATAATCAAGAATGATACTGGAAAATAAACCTTTAGGAGGCTGTTGCCATGCAACAGCCTTCCCTGGTTTTGGAAGAGGTGCAAAATGGCGAAGAGTCCCATCGATGTGATTATTCCCACCTTTAAACCCGGGGAAGAATTTGCCGGGTTAATCCACAGGCTTCAGCGGCAGACCATTCCTCCGAATAAGATTATTCTGATGAATACGGAACAAAAACTGATAGAGCCTTTTCTTAAGGAAAGCAGGATTCTGGAGAGGTATGATAATATTGAGCTTCATCATGTAAGCCAACGGGAGTTTGACCATGGTAAGACCAGGCATGAAGGAGTGCAGTATTCCCATACCCCTTATTTCTTATGTATGACCCAGGATGCTTTGCCGGAGGATGAGAGGCTGGTGGAGGAGCTGGTGGAGGCCCTGAAGAAGGAAAAGGTGGCTGTGGCCTATGGCAGGCAGATGGCAAGGCCGGAAAGCAGAATCCTGGAAAAATATGCCAGGGAGTTTAACTACCCGGATGAAAGCCGGATTAAATCCGCAGATGATTTGCAGAAGCTGGGCATTAAGACGTATTTTTGCTCCAATGTCTGTGCAGCCTATAACCGGGAAATTTACGATAGGCAGGGAGGTTTTATCCGGCATACCATTTTTAATGAGGATATGATTTATGCGGCAGGGGCCATTAAGGAGGGCTTCAGGATTGCTTATCAGGCTTCCGCCAGGGTGATTCATTCCCACAATTATACGGGGCTGCAGCAGTTTAAGCGAAATTTTGATTTGGGTGTTTCTCAGGCCGAGCATCCTGAGATTTTTTCCGGAATACCTTCTGAAAAGGAAGGAAAGAAGCTGGTGAAAGGAATGATTGGTTTTTTGTGGCGGAAAAGAAAAATCTGGTGGCTCATTCCCTTCCTTTATGAAACCGGCTGTAAACTTATAGGCTACCGTTTGGGCAAGGCATATAAAAGGCTTCCCAGAGCCTTAATTAAGGCCGGCAGCATGAATGCAACTTATTGGCGCTTTTAATAGAATGTACAGATTTTAAACACAAAATCAACACATTTGGCAGTTATACTGTAGACACAAATTTGAAATCAGACAAAGGAAGTGTTAATATGTATAATGAAGAAATGACAAATTATTCTGGCTCCAGTCAGCAGCCGAAGAAATCCAAAGGAACAGGAGCAGGCAAAAAGATTTTTTTAAGCCTTGTTATGGGGGCTTTTTTCGGACTCAGTGCAAGTTTGTGCTTTTATCTGGGCAATCAGTTTCTGGCGGAGCCGGTGTCTCAAACCACTACGGCAGAAGCTGCTTCAGGGGAAAGTGTTCAGGAAACCAAGCAGCAGCCGGTTCGCAGTGAATCCGGGATTGAGAGCACTCAGACCGTAACTGCGGTGGTAACGGATGTTACCCAGGTGGTGGATGAGGTAATGCCCAGTGTCGTTTCCATTACTAATACGGCTTTGGTAAAGGGAAGTTTCTGGGGACAGGCTTATGAGACGGAGCAGCCCAGCAGCGGTTCCGGCATTATCGTGGGGGAAAATGAAAATGAGCTGCTGATTGTGACCAATTACCATGTGGTGGCAGACACACTGGATTTAAAAGTGAAATTTATTGATGAATCCATTGCCACAGCAAAGGTGAAGGGCTCCAATTCCGGTATGGACCTGGCGGTTTTGGCAGTCAATATCGCTGACCTTAAGCCTGCCAC
>JBNMJJ010000139.1:0-6248 GCA_050873745.1 Lachnospiraceae bacterium
AAAACCGATTAAAATTATAGATTTTCCAATATTCCAAATTATGATGGAACAATATTTTAAAACTTTTATATAAGAACAACATACAAAGAATTACTCCGATAACTCTGGTTAATAGCATAGGTATAAGCAGGAATAAAATAGCTGTTGGTAAGCAAAGGATATGCAATAGCCTCCCCCTATACCCTCTTATAAATGTCCAATTATCCATCATCTCCATGTCTGCAATTACATAATTATTCTTTTGTTTTTTCAGTTCATCATAATTCTCTGGAATTTTCCATTCTACTAGAACGTCATTGTCGCCATACATATTTACACCCGCTTTTTTTAATCGAAGAAAAAATTCAGAGTCTTCTCCAGCATATTTAAATTTCTCGTAAAAATATCCATATTTTTCAAAAACTTCTCTTTTACATATGTTCCCATGATTGGAAGCAATTTTAAACAACTTGGAATCTGCTCCCCCCATAGAAATAGAAGCAAATATTTGGGCAAATTCGCTATTTCCCACACAACGAATAGCACTATATGTAATTAAGATATTTTCATTTTTGGAAAAATCGGTTAGCAGCTTTTCAAAAAAATTTTTACAATAATAATTACCGCAGGCCACAATTCCTATATAATCTGTTGCCGCCTCCCGTATAGCCTTATTAAATCCCTGCGCTATATTAAGTCGCTCTCCCCCTAATATTTTTAATGGGAATAAACTATGCAATGCGTATTCTTGCACTTTAGATACTGTACAATCAGTTGAGCCACCGTCCACAATTATCATTTCTTTTGGTAAATAAGTTTGTTCCTCTATATTTTTAATAAGCTGTATAACCTCTTCCTCATCATTGAAAACCGTTGTAACTACGGAATATTCCCACATAGTAACCTCCTGCATTTTAACATTTGTTTTTTACTCATTTTACCGCTTTTGATACAATTTAAATGTTTTGCCATCCATTATTTTTACATACAGTTTCTCTTTTTCAAGTGCCAGCTTGTTTGTACTATAAACAATTACATAATCACCATTTTCCACACAATCCAATACCTTTTCATTATTCAAGTCATAATCAAGCTCATTAACACGATAATCCTTGATTAATACCTGGGCCTTTTGTATCACACTTTCATATTTATATGAATGGTCATTAATAGCATAAATTTTCTGTGTATCAATGTTATCTCTTATATAATTAAAGATGGCATAATCTGCTTCTGCTTTAATCGCTGTGTTCTGTATAGCTTCCACACACGTTTGATTCATATTCCAAAATATAAGTATCATCAGCACAATAAATACTATTCTGATATTCTTTTTTTGGTATACCAGAAAACACACCAATATAGTCAAAACAGAAATAAGGGCAGAATAACACATTACATTAATATATTTACTGTCCAATTCAATTGCCGCATTGAAAGCCGCCGTTCTGGCTGTGTCAACAGATGTAGTTATCTCTTCCAGATAACCATTCACCCAATGGTATGAAAACAAGCCCAATAAAGAAGTAAAGGCAATTGCTAACATATATGTCCGTGGCTTAAGAAAATAGTCTGCACTAAATATCACATATAAACTGCAACATAACATGATAGGAATTACATGTTCATAATAACGTCCATAATATATATACTGAAAGTTGCTTCCAATGTTATTAAATACAGTTGCAGCTATACATAATAAAAAAATGGCATTTACCATCAATAGCGTTATATTTCTCGCATACACTTTTTCCCTATTACTATCATTGTCACTATCTTTAGTATGGGATACGCCTTTTATCATATTTCCTATATTAGCAATTCCTAATAGAACCATTCCTCCGGTAGTACATACTGAATAAAATAATCGTGATATAAAGCTTCCCAGATAATTAATTATGCCTACATCTATAATCCTACGCAATCGCCCTATCAGATAATTAGATGAAATCAAATTTGTTGTATTATCCTGATATTCTTTTTCCAGCCTTAACGCACTTCTAAAATCCAGATTACTTTTTTTTATTAAGTAAAGAATTAAAAAAGTGCTCAAAAAAGCTCCCATTAAAATGACAATTTGTTTGTAACTTAACTTTCTTTTGGTAAAAAAATCTAATAAACAGAATACTGCAAAAACACCGCTGACTACAATTCCTCTTGTATGAATAAACGGTATAAATACCGCTGTAAGACCGGACAATACATAATAAAGCAGCTTCCTTGTTTTCATGCACTTATAATAGAGCAAGATAAGCAGGGAGCAGAAAAAAGTGAAGCAATTTTCACATATAACTTTGTATGAACTAACGAACAAGTATGGCACACTACATGATACTCCTGCAATTACAGGTATCCACATAGAACACCTGTTAAAGAGATTCTTAAGAAGCAATACAAATACTATATATAAGCCTGCTACAAAGATAATATTTACAACATACGCCCCCTTTATCAAAGCAATTCCTGAGCCGCAGAATTTTAATAAAGGAATTAAAAATATAGAGTATCCATATCCATAATAAGCGCTTGTTCCCAAATCATCCCAATCTATTCCCAAAAAATATGCTGCATTCCACAAATACCCAGTCTCATCAGGAAGCTCCATAAGTGTAGGAAGTTTTGGCATATTATAAAAATAAACGGTCATTAATAAACCAGCTATCATAATGCAAAATATCTGATAGCATAATTTTCTGTATCTTTCTGTCATATCGAATCCATTAGTTCCTTCATCAACTTTATTTGACTGTCCATTCTATGTTTTTCTATAAATTTATCCCGCACCTCATTGGCACATTCACACACTAAGTTTTCTGCATATGCTTTTTTAATATTTGCCACGAATTCATTAATGCTGTTGCATCGGTATATTCCCTTGACACTATCCACGTCGTAGCCTTCCAGAGCTTCATCCGTTGCAAATATATTCATACCATACATCATAGCCTCAGCAGTCTTAACCTTCATGCCATTTCCATATAAAATAGGCATTACAACACTGCAATAGGAATAGTAATATGTCTCCAGGTTGTCAACTGTACCGATTACTTTCACATTTTGGCTTTCCAGTTTTTCTCTCCGTTCTTCAAATCCTTTCCCCACAATCGTCAACTCAAATGCTTCTAATTGAGGCATAACATTGTCTACAAACCATTTAATTCCCTGATAGTTAGGTGGGAAATTAGAACCAATAAAAATAAGCTTTTTGGATTTTATATCTCTTTTTAGCTTATTTTTGTCGAATTTATCATCAAAGCCAACTGGTACAATCAAATCAGCGCTTCTTTTATATACCTCCATCATCCTCTTATTATCCCGTTCATTTAAGCATATAATTCTATTTGCTTTTCTGGTGCATATACGTTCGTTCATATATGCTGCCGCTAGAACTGGAAACGTATAATATTTCTTTCTCTTAATTTTATTTTTCCAGATATAGTCCACTTCAATATTATGAAAAAAGCAAAGACATTTCGTTTCCTTCCGTACCCATTTTAATATTCTTCCAAGTTCAGATGCATCAAGAAAAATTACATCTGGATTAATAGAATGAATAATTCTAATAATTTCTTTTTTCCATCTGGGAGCGAATCTGCGATAGCCTAACAGGCCAATCAATATATTTCCTAATGGCTGATATTGAAGTGGAAGAGGATAAATACCTTTTGTATGAAGCTTATCAGCATCATAATTCTCTTTTGTAAACATGAGCAATGATACATTATCTTCCCCTACAGCCCCTTTTAAGATTCTATGATTTCTATCAGCCACCTGCTGGCCGCCACTTTTTATGTCTGAAACAATGTCCTGACACATAATGTGTAAAACTTTCATTCCTGCTTTGCCTCCTTAATAATCTCATCCAAACCAGTTTTGCCTGTGCTTTTTATATTCTCTTTTTATATAGCTTCCTTGTTTTACATAGCCATTTGGCAAGCATCGGATTAATAATGATTATTCTTCCCAGAATATAACTGCCTTTTTTTATTCTAAGTTCCGACTTTTCTCCCCTTTTATAAGCTTCCATAATACATAATCTAATGTACTGAATTTCATCTTCGGATAAATAATTAAATAAGTTATGTCTATACACAATCCTTATACATTTAGCGGCCATCATCGTCAAATAATAACCAACAACTTTGTCGCTCTCATTATCGATAGTTTTGGCTATCTCTCTATAAGCTTTGAAATGCAATTGTGAATCATTAATACTTTCAGGAATATACTTTTTATTGGACGCCGAATTCATATTCAAACAATAATAATACAAAGTCCGGGTAGAAAAATAAATTTTATTACAATTTCTAATGTAATCATAGCAGAACACATTATCTTCGCACATCTTGAGTTCTTCATGAAATCGTATATGATAATGATTCAATATATCCGTCTTATATAATTTACATATTGGCCCTCCAAACATCCCACGTCTTGAAAAAAGGCTGATTAATCCTTCTTCTTTGTCCAAGCACTTATCAAATCCTGTTGTCTGGCGCCTCCATCGTCCTTCAGTGTATTCTATTAATGGGGAGCAGATACTTAAATCCACATTAAACTCTTTTAAACCTCTCACCATAAACTGGATATAATCTTCATCAACATAATCGTCCGCATCCACGAAGCATATATACTTCCCCTTTGCAGAATCTATTCCCAGATTTCTTGCTGCGGATACCCCCTTATTGCTCTGGTGCATAAACCTGATTCTACTATCCAAATTAGCATACTCTTTACAGAGTTTAGCGCTTCCATCTGTAGAACCATCATCTATTAGGATTATTTCAATACTCTGATAACTTTGATTAATAACTGATTCAATACATTTTTTTATATATTTTTCCACATTGTATACTGGTATAATTACTGTAACTAAATTCTGCATCCAGATACCTCTAGTCATCTATACATGCTCTTGTAAAAAAGCAGCAATATATTTTTGGGTTTCTCTTTTCCACAATTCTCTTAGCTCAATCTGTCTATGATTAAGAATTATATCCTTGCTGATAATTTTCTCATATAGAAGTTTTCCGGAAAGAGCAGTTTCTTTCACAAAACATGTCTCTATTTCTGCCATTTTGGAAAAATGATATAATTTTTCATCCCAGACAAATCCTATAAAAGGAACGCTTAAAGCATATGCGCATATACAGGTATGTAATCTTGCTCCTAAAACAGCCCTATATTGTGTAATTATTCTGATTAAATCTGTCTCTGATTCTGGAACCTTGATTTTAATATTTTTATCTCCGTATTTTTTTAATAATTTAATTCCAAATTCATAATCGCAGGAGAGCCCATTGGTAAAAAGCTCCCATTGAATACCTTTTCTATCCAATTCATTCAGTAAATCAAAATATACCTGTAAAAGTTCATCTTCGGTCAAAGAGTTTCCATATCTCTTAAAAATATTTCCATCAATTAAATTAATGCCTATTACGTTTTCCCTTTTTTTCTCATATATCTGATAGCATTCGGGAATCCAGAATGCCACATCTCCAACAGCATTACAGGAAAGTTTTTTTTGAATGCCCCAATCCTTTTTCAATCTTTCAACTCCATAGTTACCATCGCGGCATGTAATCATCTTTACACATGTACTATTTGCGTGTTCTTGTAAAAATCTGCAGCGCCAGTCCTTTGAATTATATTTTTGAATATTCATAGCATTAAACATAACGGGTATTTGTAATTCACTGGCTATTTCTATTGCTAAAGAGTAATATGCCCACAGTTTTTGTGTTCCATATTTAAAACTGCCTGCTCCAAAAATGAGCGCACTTGCATTACTTAATTTGCTTCTGTATGTTTTCTGGCAACGAAATTTTACTGCCATGAAAATTAACTTATACCTTACTATTTTAAATGGGGAAATCTTTGCCATACATAGAATAAAATAATAAATCAATTTCTTTACTTTATTCATTGCTGGTTCAAAATCAACGATTTCTGATTGATATATATTCAGGTTATCAACTAAATACTTAATGCAATCTATTATAAAATTATCTCCATAATTATTGAGACTTTCCAGTCCCATAATAACCACTTTTTTATTTCTCATATTCATACAAATCTTTCTCTTAAATTATGGGTTGAGTTTAAGGTGTAGTTTTGGCTTGATTCTACATAGTCAAGCCAGCCTGTCCCTGTTTGGGAATGTCAATAATACATCTGGAGTGAGCGACCAGAGAAACAACGTTTTTATAGGGGAGAGGCATTCGAACAGGGTGTTCGGGGTGTACTTTACCTTTTTTGTAGCGTTGGAC
>JBNMJJ010000140.1:0-6244 GCA_050873745.1 Lachnospiraceae bacterium
ATACTATTGATTTTATATGTATCGTATGATATATTAAATATATCACTTAATTCTGATTGCCAGTTTGGCAATTCTCTATGGGAATTATGACCATTTCAACACAGAAGGCTTCCTTCTGTATCCATGTCCTGTTTTGGGACAGCTTCAATTTATCTCACTGCAATTTAAGAACCAAGAGGAAAGGGGGCATGCAAAAATAATTATTTTTTAAACCATAAATTTTAGATAAGAAAAGGAGAGCGTATGCGAGGAAAGAAAATTATAAGTTTGTTGCTTATGGTGGTTACACTGATTTTTGTCATTGCCTGCCTTATGTTTTACAACGTCAATCAGGCATATGAGGCGGAAAAGGGAATTGAAAAGGCCATATTGGCTTATTCTGCGGCCATGGAGGAAGAGGAGGTCAAAGTTTTGACCAGAGAAGTGAATGAAGCGGTGGAAAAGAAATTAAGTGAGATGGATACCCAGGAATTGAGCCAGAAGGATTTGGAAGAATTACTGGAAACTGTGGTAAAAGAATTAGAAGTGAGAACTCTTGAGTATAGAGATACGGATATTACCCAGGAGGAAATGAACAATATAGCCAATGAAGTCATTAAACGGATTATCGAATTAGAAATTGGTTCGGCCACCAAAGAGGAACTGGCAAAGCTGGAGAGCTATAAATTTCAACTGGACCGAATTACGGAATTACAGCAGAAGGTTGATGCAAAGATGGCACAGGCTGAAAATGAAATTTCCCATCTGCAGGATAAGGCAAAGCAGACTGGAAACAGCAGTTCGGACTTGCAGGATAAGGCGAAGCAGACCGGAAACAGCATTTCGGACTTGCAGGATAAGGCGAAGCAGACCGGAAACAGCATATCAGATTTAGAAGATAAGGCGAAACAGACGGGAAGCAGTATATCGGATTTGGAGGATAAAGCGAAACAGACGGGAAGCAGCATTTCGGATTTACAGGAAGGAGCAAAGCAGGCTGAAAGCAGTATTTCCGAGTTAAAGGAAGAGGCGAAGCAGACGGGAAACAATCTTTCAGGATTACAGGAAGAAACGAAAAAGATGTCCACCAGTATTTTCAATCTGTTAAAAGAGATGAAGCAGACAGGCTCCAATATTTTTACCCTTCAGGAGGAACTCGTCCAATTAAAAGGGGACTTACAGAACAGAGTAAGTGACCTGGAAAAACGCACCCGGGATTTAGAGGGAAATATACTTTACTATGAATATGACGAAGCTACGCAAACGCTGAAAGTATTCGGTAAGAAAGGAGAATAAGAATGGAGCCTGAAAGGATGATGAAAAACGGGCGGATAATTTTGGCAGCTTTTGCTGTTGTCGGAACTTTGCTTTTACCCGGAGCAATTTTACAGGCAAAGGAGCTGCCAGCTTACTCTCAGGGAAAGTTGGAAGGAATGGAGGCCAGGTTAAAGCTCTATGGTCAGGATATGGACTATCTGCATCGTGAAATCGGACAACTCTTATCAGAATGCGAATAATTAAATAGTTCCTGGACAAAGAATTTAGGAGGTTGATGAATGAAGAAAAAAATAATGAAATCAGGAATAGTTATTGCTGCTTTTATGGGCAGTATCAGTATGAGCCTTACTGCCTTTGCGGGCACAGAAGGCAGAAGAGCCCAAATACAGTCTGTGGGAAACCTGGACTTTAATAATAAAACCGTATATCTGGCGGCGGAAGATTTGTATTATCTGGCAGATGAAATTGATTTTTTGGAAAGTACATATAAAAGCGGCGCTGTGGATGCTTTAAATGGAATCGGAACTTATTTTAAGCGGGATGGAACCCTGGTACGGGATGCAGGGGCGAATGAAGTACAAACTCAGGAGGAGAAAAGGATGCTGAGCTTTAAAAGCATTCTGGAGGGCATAAAGACTTCCCAATCCGTGGTTTCCCTGAGCCAGACGCAGGCAGTCAATAAAGAGGGAAAACCTTTATTTTATGAAAATACGGCTGCAAGAGATAATAGAGATTTGGCCAGTACTGCCACCACGGATACAGGGTATCCGGTATACTATAGTGCAGCTTCAGCGGAAAATCTGTCTGCCGGGGCTGCAGCCTGGGTAGACGGAACACTGGTAAAGGGAAACGGAGGCGACAATGCGGCCCATTATGCCCGGGGAGTGGCTTTCGCTGACGGAAGGAGCAATCCGGGTTCGGTATCCTATCAGGAGGGTTACAACGCCGGAGCTACTGATGCCGACGATAAGGTGAACACCAATTCTGCTTCCTATCAGGAAGGCTACAATGCCGGGCTCAGAGATGCGGAGAGTAAGGTAAATACCAATTCCGCTTCTTATCAGGAAGGCTACAACGCAGGAGTCAGAGATGCCGACGGCAAGGTGAACACCAATTCCGCCTCCTACCAGGAAGGGTTCAGCGCCGGAGCCGCTGATGCCGACAGTAAGGTGAATACCAACTCCGCTTCTTATACGGATGGCTATAACCGGGGCGCTGCCGAGGGGCTTAAGAAGCTGACGAAGATACACCTGTATGGTGAATTTTGGACCCCTTACGGCGGACTGCAATGGTTGAACATCGATGCTTACAAAGATGAGCATGGTGCCTGGATTTCCACCACCTCCAATAATCAGGTTCAGATTCAGCTTACTCAGTAGTTTCATGCCGTCTTACTTTCTTGACTTGCCTTTTGTAGAATGATACACTGAGGAAAGAAAAACAAGAGTACAGGAGGAAAGATGATGATTGATGGGAAAAAGGTCTTGTTCAGCGGCATGCAGGCTACGGGAAACCTTACCCTTGGAAATTATTTGGGAGCCTTGAAAAACTGGCTTACCCTAAGCGACGAGTATGAATGCTTTTATTCGGTGGTGGATTTGCATTCCATTACGGTAAGGCAGGAACCGGCGGAACTGAGAAAGAGGGCGAGAAATCTGCTGACCCTTTATCTGGCGGCAGGGCTGGACCCGAAAAAGAACTGTATTTATTATCAGTCCCATGTGTCCGGACACGCAGAATTATCCTGGATTTTAAACTGCTTTACCTACATGGGAGAACTTAACCGTATGACCCAGTTTAAGGATAAGGCGGCAAAGCATGCAGACAACATCAATGCAGGGCTTTTTACCTATCCGGTGTTAATGGCGGCAGATATTCTTTTGTTCCAGTCGGATGTTGTACCTGTAGGTGAGGACCAGCTTCAGCATCTGGAAATTACCAGGGACATAGCCCAGAGGTTCAATGCCATCTACGGAGACGTATTTACCATACCGGAGCCCTATATCGGAAAAGCAGGAGCCAGGATTAAGAGCCTTCAGGACCCGTCTAAGAAGATGAGCAAATCGGATGAAAATCCTCATGCAAGCATTTACCTTATGGATGACCCGGATACCATTATCCGCAAATTTAATATAACGGTTACCGACTCTGAGGCCTGCATCTGTTATCGTGATGAGCAGCCCGGAATTAAGAACCTTCTGGATATTTACTCTACCTGTACCAATAAAACCACCGATGAGGCGGTGAAAGAGTTTGCCGGAAAGGGCTATGGCGAGTTTAAGCTGGCAGTAGGAGAGGCTGTGGTATCTGTATTACAGCCGGTACAGGATGAGTTTAACCGATTGAGCCAGGATAAAGCCTACATTGACGGCATTATTAAAGAAAATGCCGAAAAGGCGGGCTATTTTGCCAATAAGACCCTGCGTAAGGTACAAAAAAAAGTAGGATTTCCCGAGCGAATCCGCTAGAAAAACAGGGAGAAGATAAGCAGCATACTATAACGGCAAAGCAAAAACCCATGTTTTTCGGAACATGGGTTTTTGCGGCTGTTCACAGCAGACAGTCTGCCTATTTTGATTTTACTTCCTTCCAGAGACTGTTGTATAAAGCATCTCCCTCTTCACCGATATAGCGGAAGGTTTCCAGGTTTTCATACTGGCTTAAATCCGGGAAGGCAATGGTTGAATTCCGAATATCCTCATCCTCAATCAATTCCCTGGCAGAAGCATTGGGCGTGGAGTAGGTAATGTACTCAAAGTTTAACAAGGCAATATCCGGACGACACATATAGTTAATAAAGATTTCTGCATTTTCCTTATTTTTGGAGGTTTTGGGAATAACCCAGGAATCTATCCAGAGGTTGGTGCCTTCTTTGGGTATAACGTACTCCAAATCCGGGTTTTCCCTCTGGGTGTAAATAGCCTCTCCGGAATAGATTACACCCAGCGCCGCCTCGCCGCCAATCATTTTGTCCCGTACCTGGTCTACAACGTATGCCTGCACCAGAGGCTGCTGTTCAATCAGCAGTTTCTTGGCGGCTTCCAGCTCCTGCTTGTCAACAGAATTCATGGAAGCTCCATTTAACTTAAGAGCCACCATAAAGGCATCCCGGACTGAATCCTGCATCAGAATATTATTGGCATATTTTTCATTCCACAGAATGGACCAGCTATCCACCGGCTCCTCAACCATCGTCTTATTGTACAGAATGCCTACGGTGCCCCAGCAGTAAGGAACAGAATACCTGTTTTCGGAATCAAAGGCCCTGGACTGTTCAAAATATTGCTGACCGATATGGGCTGCGTTGGGTATATGTTCAAAATCAATTTCGTAGAGCAGATTATGTTCAATCAATTTTTCAATCATATAATCCGATGGACAGATTACATCATAGGCAGAAGTACCGGCCTCAATCTTGGGATACATGATTTCGTTGGTTTCGTATTCATCGTAGATGACCTGTATTCCTGTTTCCTCTTCAAACATTTTGAGGACCTCTGGGTCCAGATATTCTCCCCAGTTGTAAACGATTACCTGTTCTGTTTCAGGCTCCTTTACCACAGTAACTCCATAAAAAACACCTACTCCCGCAAGAAGAACCGCCAGACAGGCAAAGCCGTATTTAAACCAGGTTTTATGGACAAGGCAGATGAGACGCTGCTGCCGTTTTAATTTCTTTTCCGGAGCAGGGGTTTTATTGACCAGAAGTAAAAGTACCAGCACCGTCACAAAAATTATGGTGGACAACGCATACATTTCCGGCTTTATTCCCTTTTTTACCTCGGTATAAATTTTGGTGGAAAGGGTGTCTATGCCAGGCCCCTTGGTAAAATGTGTGATAATAAAATCATCCAGGGACATGGTGAAGGCCATTAAAAATCCGGACTGTACAGCAGGCATTAAATCCGGCAATACCACCTTAAAATAAGCCTTTAAGGGGGAGGCACCCAAATCCAGGGCAGCCTCATATACGCTGGGATTTAACTGCTTCATTCTGGGCATAACGCTGAGAATGACGTAAGGGATATTAAAGGTAATATGGGACAGCAAAATAGTTTTAAAGCCAAACCGTACCCCCAGGCTGATGAACAGAAGCATAAGGGAAATCCCGGTGACAATATCCGCATTCAGCATGGGAATATTGGTGATTCCCATAACTACAGTGCGTCCTTTTCTTTTCATATTATTGATAGCAATGCAGGCCACAACGCCGATTATGGTGGCAATCAGGGAGGAGATAAGGGCAATAGCCAGTGTATTATACAAAGCCTGTATAATAGCTTCATTCTGGAAAAGAGCCTTATACCAGTCCAGTGTGAATCCGCCCCATTTAGCCCTGCTTCTGGAAGCATTAAAAGACAGTACAATCAGGGTGACGATGGGTGCGTATAAAAAAATCATAATCAGGGTGATATAGATTCTTCGTGCATAAAGGGAAAAGAATTTTTTCATAGCAGATTGCCCTCCCCGTCCTTATCCAGTATGGCAGAAACAACCATACTAATCACAATAAAAATCATTAACACAATGGAAAGACCGCTGCCCACATGCCAGTTGGAGGCCTGGGTAAATTCCTGCTCTATAATATTGCCGATTAAAAGAATTTTGCTTCCTCCCAGCAGGTTGCTGATGACGAAGGTAGTAAGGGCAGGAATGAAAACCATAGTGATTCCGCTGATTACTCCGGGCAGAGAGAGAGGAAAGGTAATTTGAATAAAGGTCTGAAAACCATTAGCTCCCAAATCCCGTGCGGCATTAATTACATTCCTGTCTATTTTGGTCAGGGCGTTATAAATAGGCAGAACCATAAAGGGCAGAAAATTATAAACCATTCCCAGAATAATAGCGTATGGTGTATTGATAATCTCTAAAGCAGGCAGACCAAAAAAGGACAGGATATTGTTGATTACTCCTGTTTTTTCCAGTAATGTCTGCCAGGCCAGCGTACGCAGCAGAAAGTTCATCCACATGGGCAGGATGAAAATCA
>JBNMJJ010000141.1:0-6199 GCA_050873745.1 Lachnospiraceae bacterium
GGGCGGATTTTTGCCATTGCCGTGGTGGGGGCCACCCCTTTCCCCGCTTTATTTATCAAAAAAATCAGGAAATACAAAAGGGGAGAGCAGTTTCTGGCAGTGGCGGAGCCGTTGACGCTGGCAGCGCTTTTGCTGGCGGTGACCGCCTGTCTTGTGGACGGCTCATTTAACCCATTTTTGTATTTTCGCTTTTAAAAGGAGCCTTTAAAAGAATGAAGGAAAAGAAGGAGAAAATCGCTCTGGTGGGGTTTATCAGCATTCTGTGGCTGGGCCTGTCCTGCCTTTGTTTCACGAAAAAACCAGAAGAATATTCCTTTACGGAAAGGCGCACCCTGGCCCGATTTCCCAAAGTTAGGGCGGAAAGTCTGTCTGAGGGAAAATTCATGGAGGAGTTTGAGGTCTACAGTCAGGACCAGTTTCCTTTTCGGGAAGGCTTTCGCCGGATAAAGGCATGGACCTTTATGAAGGCTTTGGGAAAGCTGGACAACAACGGAATCTATCTTGTTAATGGGCAGCTCAGTAAGCTGGATTATCCTTTAAAAAAGGCCCAGGTGGACTATGCCCTGGGAAAAATGCAGAATATTTATGACACTTATCTGGAGGGAAAAACCGGGGCCTGCTATCTGGTTGTGATTCCAGATAAAAATTATTATCTGGCAGAAAAAAACGGTTATCCTGCTATGGATTATGAAACCCTTTTTACCTATATGGAAGAGAATACGCCGTATTTGCAGAATCTGGATATTCGAAAGAAACTGGGGGAGGAGGATTTTTATTTTACGGACACCCACTGGCGGCAGGAGAGGCTTTTACCGGTGGCAGGAGCGATTGCAGAGGGTATGGGACGAAGCCTGCAGGAGAAGTATTCCACGAAGACTCTGGAGGTGCCTTTTTACGGGGTGTATGCAGGTCAGTCTGCCTTTGGGGTGGAGCCGGACGTTTTACGGTATCTGACCAGTCCCATGCTGGAAAGCTGCATAGTGACCAGCTACGATACGGGCAGACCGGTGAAAAAATCGGTATACGACTGGGAAAAGCTCTATGGTAAGGATGCCTATGAATTTTTTCTTTCCGGCAGCGATGCCTTGCTGACCATTGAAAATCCTCAGGCCGAAGGAAAGGGGGAGTTAATCGTCTTTCGGGATTCCTTTGGCAGCAGCCTGATTCCCCTTCTGGCAGAATGCTATGAAAAAGTCACGCTGGTGGATATTCGTTACATCAACAGTTCCCTGTTGGGAGAATTTATCCGCTTCGACGGGCAGGAGGTATTGTTTCTGTACAGCACATTACTGCTGAACAGCAGTATGGGAATGAAATAAAGTTTTTTCTGTTGCCAAGAGCAGACAGGAAATGGTATACTAGAGGCCAAGAGCAGATTGTGTATAACAAAAGAATAGCTGGAGGAGTTACAAATGGGTTTTTTTCAAGATTTAAAAGAGGACTTATCGTCGTCGGTGAATGAGCTGATTCCGCAGGATGGCGAGGAAATAGTTGGCGGAGACGGTGGTTTCGGCGGGTCTGATGATGACCTGGCGGAAATTGAAGCCATGCTGATGGAGAACGAATTAGAGGGAGCTAAGGAGACGGCAAAGAAAACGGCAGCCAAAGCTGCCGAGGCAGCTTCGGAAGTTCGTCATGAACCTGTCGAAAGAAAATTGGATATGAACGCATTTTTAAGCAGCAAGCCTTATAGTGAGGAGGTAAGCACCATCACAGCGGGCATGATGATAAAGGGTGACATTACCTCCCAGGGAGCCCTGGATTTAATTGGCTGCGTACATGGAAATATTAATATTTCCGGCAAATTAAGCGTCACCGGCATTATTGAAGGAAACTCTCAGGCTTCTGAAATTTATGCGGACAGTGCAAAGATTACCGGGGAAGTAAGAAGCAACGGCAGTGTGAAAGTGGGACAGGAAACGGTGATTATCGGGAATATTTTTGCCCCAATGCAGTGATTGCAGGGGCGGTCAAAGGAGATATTGATGTGCAGGGCTCGGTGGTTTTAGATGCCACAGCCATTGTGATGGGGAATATCAAGTCCAAGGCCGTTCAGATTAATAAAGGTGCAGTGGTTGAGGGTATGTGTTCTCAGTGCTATGCAGATGTAAATCCTGTTACTTTTTTTGATGAAATCAAGAAGGCAGAAAGCTAAAAGGAGAATTGACTTTGCAGAGAATTTTATTGAAGCTGAGCGGGGAAGCCCTTGCAGGAGAGAAAAAAACGGGATTTGACGAACCGACGGTTCGTAAGGTGGCAGAACAGGTAAAGGAACTGGTTGATTCCGGGATTCAGGTGGGAATCGTCATCGGCGGCGGCAACTTCTGGAGAGGACGTACCAGTGAGAATATTGACCGCACCAAGGCGGACCAGATTGGTATGCTGGCTACCGTTATGAACTGTATTTATGTATCGGAGATTTTCCGTTCGGCGGGCATGAAGACGAATGTACTTACTCCTTTTGAATGCGGCTCTTTTACGAAGCTGTTTTCCAAGGACAGAGCCAACAAATATTTTGAAAAGGGAATGGTGGTCTTTTTTGCAGGCGGTACAGGCCATCCCTATTTTTCCACGGATACGGGCGTGGTGTTAAGAGCCGTAGAGGTGGAAGCAGAGGTGATTCTGCTGGCGAAAGCGGTGGATGGAGTATATGATGACGACCCCAGAAACAATCCGGCAGCCAGAAAGTATACGGAAGTGACCATTGACGAAGTAATTGAGAAGAATCTTCAGGTGGTGGATATGACGGCTTCTATCCTTGCCAGAGACAATAAGATGCCCATGTGGATATTTGGCCTTAATGAAGAAAACAGCATCGTGAAGGCAGTAAAAGGAAACTTTACCGGAACCAGGGTTCTTGTGTAAAGTAAAATAGATTATCAGAAGAAAACAGGGAGTGGAATCAATGAAGGAAAGAGTAAAAGTATTTGACGAGAAAATGCAGAAAACATGCGAGCATTTGTTGGCAGACTACCAGACCATCCGTGCGGGACGGGCAAATCCCCATGTACTGGATAAGATTAAGGTGGACTATTACGGTACGCCTACCCCGATTCAACAGGTGGGTAATATTTCTGTGCCGGAGCCCAGAATGATTCAGATTTCCCCCTGGGAAAAGAGCCTGATTCGTGATATTGAGAAAGCGATTATGGCATCCGACGTAGGCATTACGCCGAATAACGACGGCTCGGTTATCCGCCTTGTTTTCCCGGAACTGACCGAGGAAAGAAGAAAAGAGCTGGTTAAGGATGTGAAGAAGAAGGGCGAGGAGGCTAAGGTTGCTATCCGTAATATCCGCCGGGATGCCAATGATTCCTTTAAGAAGCTGGCAAAAGAAGAGGTTTCTGAGGATGAGATTAAGGATTTGGAAGATGATGTTCAGAAATTAACAGATAAATATATAAAAGATATTGATAAAGCAGTGGAAGAGAAGTCTAAGGAAATCTTAACTGTATAAGCAACAAGCAATACGCTTTGTGTTACTTTTATGAAATAAAAGCTGCCGAAGGTCTACGGCAGCTTTCTTTCATTTACCTAGAGATGGACAGGAGGTTTTACCATGCAGATTCCGAAGCATGTGGCTATTATTCTGGATGGAAACGGGCGTTGGGCAAAAGGAAAGGGAATGCCGAGAAATTATGGACATGCCCAGGGGGCCAGGACGGTAGAAAAGATTTGCGAAGAGGCCTATAAGATGGGGATTCAGTATTTGACCGTATACGCCTTTTCCACAGAAAACTGGAGGCGGCCCAAGGATGAAGTGGAGGCTTTAATGAAGCTGCTTCGCAATTATTTGAAAACCTGTTTAAAAACGGCAGAGAAGAATAAGATGTGTGTGAAGGTTCTGGGAGAGAAAAGCCGCCTGGATGAAGATATTAGGAAACGGATTGAAGAGCTGGAGAAGGCTACCGCCCATAATACGGGCCTGCATTTTCAGATTGCCTTAAATTATGGCGGAAGGGATGAGATTGTCCGGGCCGTGAAGAAGCTGGCCTGCCGGGTGAAGGAAGGTAGTCTGGAGGCAGAAGAGATTACGGAAGAGCTTATGGACATGAGCCTGGATACGGCAGGAATCCCGGACCCCGATTTATTGATTCGTACCTGTAACGAGCTTAGGATTTCCAACTTTCTTCTATGGCAGCTGGCCTATACGGAATTTTATTTTACGGAAATAGCATGGCCTGATTTTTCAAAGGAAGAATTGGTAAAAGCTGTTGAAGCATATAATCGTAGAGACAGGAGATATGGGCTGGTGAAGGAGGAGTAATAAGATGTTTAAGACCCGTTTGCTCAGCAGTATTGTATTGGTTATTTTGGCGTTGGCAACCTTGCTGGGGGGAGGCTGGTATCTGGCCGTAACCCTTTGGGCAATTTCATTGGTCGCCTTTCGGGAGCTGTGTCAGGCCTGCCGGATTATAGAGGAATCCAAACCAGGGAAAGCATTGGAAGCCACAGGTTTTATGTTCATTACCCTTTATTACCTGGCGATGGCAGGGCTTAAGAATCCTATTTATATGATTCTGGCGGTTCTGATGGCTTTAATCGCCTTTCTTTTTGTATATGTGTTTTCTTTTCCGAAAATCCATGCAAGGCAGGTAATGAGCGCCTATTTCTCCTTTGTGTATGCGCCGGTAATGTTTTCTTTCGTTTATATGACCAGGAGGCTGGAGTATGGGATATATTTTGTCTGGATGATTTTCATCAGTTCCTGGATTAGCGATACCTTTGCCTATGTTTTTGGGATGCTTTTGGGAAAGCATTCTCTGGCTCCGGTTTTGAGCCCAAAGAAATCGGTGGAGGGTTCGGTTGCAGGGATAATCGGGGCTGCCCTCTGCGGCGGCCTGTTCGGGTATTTTCTGGTGGAACCGCTGATTGATGACCAGCAGGTTGCCTGGGTTTTTGCTTTGATTGGCGGGATTGGGAGCGTGGTTTCCCAGATTGGGGATTTGGCTGCCTCTGCCATTAAACGTAACTATGAGATTAAGGATTATGGTAAGCTGATTCCCGGACACGGGGGAATCATGGATAGATTTGACAGCGTGATTGTGACGGCGCCCATGATTTATTTTCTGTTCAGGATTTTAATTGCTGCAGCCCACTAAGGGCTGCCCAAGTGGAAAGAGGAAAGATGAAAAAGATTGCAATATTAGGGTCTACCGGTTCCATCGGCACGCAGACCCTGGAAATCGCAGCAGCTAATCCGGGTTTAGAGGTAGTAGGATTGGCTGCGGGAAATAACGTGGAGCTGTTGGAAAAACAGATTCGCCGGTTCAGGCCCAGGCTGGCTGCTATGTGGAGTGAAGAGGCTTGCCGGGATTTGCAGGAGAGAATCAGGGATTTACCGGTAAAAGTGGTCTGTGGAATGGAGGGGCTTTTGGAAGTTTCCACTATGGAGGAGGCCCAGATTCTGGTGACGGCCATCGTGGGAATGATTGGCATCCGTCCCACCATAGCAGCCATTGAAGCCGGAAAGGATATTGCCTTAGCCAATAAGGAGACGCTGGTAACGGCAGGCCATCTGATTATGCCTTTGGCAAAGGAAAAGAAGGTTTCCATTTTACCGGTAGACAGTGAACACAGCGCTATTTTTCAGTCTCTAAAGGGAGAACCGGCTTCTCAGATTGAAAAAATTCTGCTGACGGCCTCAGGAGGGCCTTTCAGGGGAAAAAGAAAAGAGGAATTGGCCGGAATGCAGGTGGAGGACGCTTTGAAGCATCCCAACTGGTCAATGGGAAGAAAGATTACCATAGATTCTTCCACTCTGGTCAATAAGGGGCTGGAGGTAATGGAAGCCAAATGGCTTTTTGGCGTGGAGCTGGAGCAGATTCAGGTGGTGGTTCATCCCCAGAGTATTATCCATTCTATGGTTCAGTTTAAGGATGGGGGAATTATTGCCCAACTGGGAACTCCGGACATGAAGCTGCCCATACAGTATGCTTTATTTTATCCTGACAGAAGGCCGATGGAGGGAAAAAGGGTAGATTTTTATGAACTGGGACAGCTTACCTTTGAAAAGCCGGATATGGAGACTTTTCCGGGCCTGAAGCTGGCTTATGAAGCGGCCGGGCTGGGGGGAAGTATGCCTACGGTATACAATGCGGCCAATGAAAAAGCGGTCGGTCTTTTTCTGGAGAAAAAGATTTCCTATCTCCAGATTACGGAATTGATTGCAGAAGCGATGAATAATCATAAGGCAATA
>JBNMJJ010000142.1:0-6151 GCA_050873745.1 Lachnospiraceae bacterium
GCAAAAGCCCACGGGATTTATATCCAAACCTACAGCGATACCCATATTCTGACTGCCTCTAAGGGGCCTGAACTGGAATACTACCGCCGGGCGATACACACCCCTTATCTTATTACGGATGATTTTACTCAATATCTTGATAAGGAGCCCTGTAAATGCCTGGCTATCTCCTTAGATAATCCCGAAGGTCTGGAGGCCTTTCGGCTGAATATCCAAAAAAAGCTGGGAGACCGGCTCTCCGTTATCTATTCCACTCCCCGCTATATCGAGCTTTTTCCTGCCAGCTCCGGAAAAGGCACAGGGCTTGGCTGGCTTTGCGACTATCTGCATATCCCCCATGCCCAGTCTCTGGCTGCCGGGGATGAAAACAATGACATCTCCATGCTGGAGACTGCCGGACTGGGCATTGCCATGAAAAACGCCCGGGATGCGGTAAAGGAAATTGCGGATGTCATCACTCCCCAGGACAACGACCATGACGGGCTGGTTCCCATTCTGGAAAAAGCCATGAAGGAATAGGGTGTGGATTAGATAACACACTTCTGCAGACAATGATACGCTGCAAGGTATAGAATATCGCTCAGGTGTAATCAAAATTTTTTAAAAATTCATCACATCCACTATTGATAAAAAGTACTCTTTTTCATATAATATAAGTGAAAGAAGAAACTTCTTTCCTTCGCTAAATGATGACGAGTGACGGTTCCGACTCGTCGATAAAATAAAAACTGACCGTGTGAAGATGATGTGTGACGGTTCCGACACATCGGTAAAATAAAAATTGACCGAGCGAAGAAAATCCCGGCGAGGTTGACTCCAACTAGTTGACCTCGCTTTTTTATGCTGTGAGGTGACGGAAAATGGACTATGATTCAGAATTATCACTCTTATCATCAAAATTTACCCAGGACTATCCTTCTGCTATATACCCTGAGTTGATGCACAAACACGGGCGCCCTTATACCTGCCTGCTGATTGAATCACACGATGATTACTATATTTGTGTTCCATTTCGTTCTTCCATAGGGCATAAAAATGCATTCATGTTCACCAAAACTGCCCGTTCAAAGATAACAAAATCCGGTCTGGATTATTCAAAAATTGTAATCATCAAAGACAACGATTATTTTGATTCAGCCACAACCGCCATTGTCGATCAGGACGAATATACTGAAATGATGAGAAATCTTCCAACTATAGTCCAGAAAGCCACTGACTATGTAGATACATATATCAATCATGTTAGAGGGACAGCCCCGATGCATCCGAAGGCATTTGCCAGAAAATATCAATATTCCACACTGCCTTATTTTCACGACATTATGAAGATTTAAACATTTGCAGCAACAGGCTCTTTTTTATTCGTGTGCCAAAGGATTTCCTTTGAAAATTCGGTTTTATTGAGAACTGGTACAGCCTCCCCTCATTCCTCCAGAATCCGAAAAAAGGCATAGACCAGCCCCTCCTCGTTGGCTGTTCTATGCCGCTTTTTACCTATAGGCCCCCTGCTGAATCACCTATATTAACTATTTTCATTTATCGCTTCTATCTGGTCTGCTACCGCAGAAATACTGTCTGCGGCATGGTCGGAGGCTTCGGATATATTATCCACCGAAGCGGCAATGCTGCGTACCACATCCTGAATATTGTGGGACATCTCTACGAATTCTCCGATTGTGCTGTCGATAAAATCCGCATCATCATTATAAGAATCACCTGCCTCCACAAAATCATCGTATTTGGGCAAAACAGTATTTACCACATAATCTGCAATATTTCCTGCATTTTCACTCAGTTCATTTACTGCACCCACCACTTCCTGATTAATATGCTGAATCTTATTAGCCGTTTCTCGGCTGCTGTCGGCCAGCTTTCTGATTTCCTCTGCCACAACCGCAAAGCCCCTTCCTGCTTCACCGGCTCTGGCCGCCTCAATGGAGGCATTCAGAGCAAGCAGGTTGGTCTGGCTGGAAATACTCAAAATTTCATTGCTGAGCTGATTTACCTTTTCCACATTATTACTGTTGGCAATGGACTCCTGCAGCCCCGTCACAATCTGTTCAATCATTTCATTGGTTTCCAACTTATGCTTCTCTGCGGTCTTCTTTAGCCTGGAAGCCCTATCCTTCATTTCCTCGGTGTAGCCGGAAATACTGTCTGAGGCGTCGGCAATCACGTCAATACTGTCACTTACCATATGTATATCCGTATCAATCTGGCTGGTGGAAGAGGCAATTTCCTCCATAGATGCCGTAATTTCCTGCGCCTTTTCAGAAATTTTTCTGCCCTGCTCCTGAATCTTTTCCTGATTCCTTCCTCTCTCGTACCAGTTATCTTTCCCCTCCTGCGCCAGAGGAATACTCCTGCTTTCTTCTTTCGTTTCTCCCTCACCGACCGTCTCCTTTGTCTCTTCGTCGACCAACAGGTCAGGCTGTACTCCCTGAAAAATCAGGAAAAAGAGAAACGCCATAAGCAGCAGCGCAACAGACTGCAAAAGCAGGGAAAAAATGCCAAAAAATCCGCTCAGACTGGTCAGTATCATAATCAATGCCAGTAAAATTAACATACTTTGTCTTTTGTTTTTCATCCAAATACCTCTACCCTTCCACTATTAAATATCTGCCATCCTTAAGGTCAAAAATTTCATCCGCCGACAAAATTTCTTCCTCATCTGCGCCTTCCAGGTCTACCCCTTGTTCATCAAAATACTCCCATACCTGTTTGGGAGAATCCACCACCACAGCCATACACTCCTCCAGAAAGGCTTCTGCTTCCTCTCTGGAATGAGCTACCGGCTCAGGAAAAAGCTGCCCCTGCTGCTTTAGAAAACACTCTAAAACAACTTCATCATATTCCTGCATGTACCACACCTCACTTTCTTTTGGTTTTATTTTTCCCTGTCTCTTCGACAGAATTTTTTCATTTCCTGATACACCCGGCCTATAGGCAGGCCCACCACATTATAATAATCCCCTGAAATCCCCTTGATATAGGCTCCGAAAGAGCCCTGGATTCCATAGGCCCCGGCCTTGTCGTCACTGTGCCCGGAAGCAATATATGCCTGTATTTCCTCATCACTCATGGGGTACACTTCCACTCCTGTTTCTTCATAGAAGGTATGGGTTTTGATTTTTCCCTCCCTGTCCATCCAGGAAAAAGCCACTCCAGTATACACCTGATGGGTATCTCCCTGTAGATTTTTTAACATAAGGAAAGCATCTTCCCTATTGGCAGGCTTGCCGATAATCTGATTCTTCCATACCACAACGGTGTCCGCTCCCAGCACCAGCTTTCCCGGCAGCTTTACCTGTGCGGCAATGTCCTCCGCCTTTTGACGGGCCAGATTCTGCACAATCTCAGCAGGATTTTCCCCTTCTGCCTTTTCTTCCTTAAGGCTTGGCATAACCCGGTAAACAAATCCAATCTGCTCCAACAATTCCCTCCGCCTGGGCGAAGCCGAAGCCAAAATAATCTCTTCTATCATTTCCTTAACCCTCCATAATACTGCTTTAATCCCAAATCTCTGGGAAGAATGCCCGTTTTCGGGTATTCTCCCAGCGTGAGACCGGCATATGCTTCGCATAAGCCTCTGAAGTTCTCTGCGCATGCCCCCAGGGCATGATTTAGCCTCTGCTGTGAGCATTAGAACTTCTTCTCACGCTACACATGCGTAGCCGGAATGAACACCCTGTCCTTCAGGCCCCCCTTTTCTTTCTGCACTACCTCTTTTGCCTCTCGGACAAAGGCTTCCTGAGAGGAATAAGCCTCTTTTCCTCTTCTGTCCACCTTTTCATAGGTGCCGTCGGAAAGCATAATGCTGGCCTTTAAGGTATCCTTAAGCTCCCCTTCCAGAATATGAAAGGCCTCCTTCTTCAATCTGGCATCCTCAATGGGAAAAAGCAGCTCCACACGCCTCTCCAGGTTACGGGGCATCCAGTCTGCGCTGGAACAGTAAATCTCGCTCTTTCCTCCATTTTCAAAGTAAAAAATCCTGCTGTGCTCCAAAAACTGGCCCACAATAGACCTTACCCGGATATTTTCACTTATTCCCAGTATGCCCACCTTCAAACAGCAAATTCCTCTCACGATTAAATCTATTTCCACACCATCGCTGGAGGCTTCATAAAGAGCGGCAATCACATCCTTGTCACAGAGAGAATTCATTTTGGCAATAATCCGGGCTGGTTCTCCCTTCAAAGCGTGATTTCTTTCCCGCTCGATTAAATAAAGAAATTTATCCTTCAGCCATAAGGGCGCAACCGCCAGCTTATTCCAGCTCAAAGGCTCCGAATAGCCGGACAGCATATTGAACACCGCCGTAGCATCCTCCCCAAAGGCCTCTTTACAGGTAAAAAGACCCACATCCGTGTACAGCTTCGCAGTAGCGTCATTATAATTTCCCGTTCCAAGATGGACGTATCTGCGGATGCCGTCCTCTTCCTTTCTCACCACAAGAGTAATCTTACTGTGGGTTTTCAGGCCCACCAGACCATAAATTACATGGCAGCCTGCCTGCTCCAGCTTTCTTGCCCAGACGATGTTGTTTTCCTCATCAAAACGGGCCTTCAGCTCCACCAGTACGGTAACCTGTTTGCCGTTTTCCGCCGCCTGGGCCAGAGCCGCAATAATGGGCGAATTGCCGCTTACCCGGTAAAGAGTCTGCTTAATCGCCAGCACCTGACTGTCCCTGGAAGCCTGACGGATAAATTCCACCACCGGGGTAAAAGTCTGATAGGGATGGTGCATGAAAATATCCTGGCTGCGGATACAGGCGAATATATCCTCTCCCTCCGGTATTTCCGGCACCGGCTGAGGCTCATGGCTGGGAGCCTTGTACTGCTCAAAACCCTCCAGTCCGTAGAGCTTCATGCACACCGTCAAATCCAGAGGCCCGTCGATATAATAGATGTCCTCTTCCTCTACCTGCAGCTCCTCCTTCAGGATTTTTAACAGCTTCTTATCTATCCTCTCCGCTACTTCCAGACGGATTACCTGTCCCCACTGGCGTTTTTTAATCTGCTTCTCGATTTCCTTCAGCAAATCCTCCGCCTCATCCTCTTCAATGGTCAAATCCGCATTACGCATGATTCGAAAAGGATAGGTGCAGACAATGTCATAATTCAAAAAGAGCTTGCCGATATTTCTCTCTATCACCTCTTCCAGCAGGATAACCGCCCGTCTCCCCTCTTTACTTGGCACTTCCACCACTCTTGGCAGAACGCCGGGCACCTGCACCGTGGCAAATTCCACTTCCTTTTTTTCTTTTTTCCGATTACTGATTAAAGCGCCGATATTCAGGGTTTTATTGCGAATCAGCGGAAAAGGTCTGGAGGAATCCACTGCCATTGGCGTCAATACAGGATAAATCGCCTCCTCGAAATAGCGGTCCACATACTCTCCCTGCTCCTTCGACAAATCTTCATGCCGGGCGATAATCTGCAGGCCGTTTTGCAGAAGCAGCGGGCACAATGAACGATTAAAGGTGGAATACTGCAGATTGACCAGCTCGTGAGTCTCCGTATTCAACCGCTCCAACTGCTCCTTCGGCGTCAGTCCGGCAATATCCTTCTTGGTATATCCGGCATTCACCATGTCTTTTAAGGAAGCCACTCTGACCATAAAAAACTCATCCAGATTAGAAGCCGTAATGCTTAAAAACTTCAATCTCTCCCACAGGGGATTCTGCTTGTCTCTGGCCTCATGAAGAACTCTTTTATTAAATAAAATCCAACTCAGCTCCCGGTTCCAGAAATTGTCCGGTTCCAAAAATTTATTTTTCATTGTCCCTCTCATTTCTGCTGTCAAATCAGCCTTTCCTTTTTTGCCTTCTTCCCCTGCGCTATTTGGGGATAGACCGCTTCTGCTTAATCTGGGGCCGTACACTGTAAACCTCTTCAAAGAAATCCGCCCGGCTGCCCATCAGCCCCTGCTCCAGGGTAATGTCCTCATCCGTATTCACGGTAATCAAAAGGGTATTTCCCTTCAGCGCCACTTGTATGTCCTTAAACTTCTGTTTGTGGCTTCTGTCCAGAGCATTAGCCACCCTTAAGATGGCCGTCAGCTTGGCGATAATCATATAGGAGCTTCTTTCCAGCGTGGAATTTCTGGCAGCCTCTTCATAATAGCCAAACTGCTGATGATTGTACTTGAC
>JBNMJJ010000143.1:0-6104 GCA_050873745.1 Lachnospiraceae bacterium
AAGCTATATTATGGTTGAGGTTCCCAGATAGATTCGGCCGGAAGGTTTTGGTCTGGCAAAAAGCTGCTTTAGTCAGCAGAATGTGAGGAAGCATGCGTAAAAACAGTATTAAAAATACAAGGATTAACCAGGAGGTACAAAGAACACTGGCGGAAATTATTCTGGGGGAAGTGAAAGACCCCCGGATTTCTCCCCTGACCAGTGTGGTTGCAGTGGAGGTGGCTCCGGACCTTAAGCATTGTAAGGCGTATATCAGTGTTTTCGGGGATGAACAGGTTGGGAAGGACACCCTGGAAGGACTGAAAAACGCTGAGAAGTTTATCAGAAACCGTCTAGCTAAAATCATTAACTTGAGAAATACGCCGGAGATTCATTTTGTACTGGACCAGTCTATTGCCTACGGGGTGGATATGTCCAGAAAGATAGACGAAGTAGTGAAGGATATGAATAATGATGGTGAAAGAGATGAGTAAGCTGGAAGAACTGGTTGCTGATGCCGGCTCCATTGCCGTCAGCGGGCATGTGCGTCCTGATGGGGACTGCATTGCATCTGTGATGTCCGTATATCAGTATTTGAAAAAAAATATGCCCAAAAAAGAGGTGAAGGTATTTTTGGAAAAGCCTGCACCGGTATTTTCCTGTATACAGGGAATAGAAGAAATTGATTCGGTAATGGAGGATGAAAAGGTCTATGACCTTTTTCTCATTCTGGACTGTTCTTTGGACAGAATCGGGAAAGCCCTTCCCATTGCTGAAAGGGCAAAAAAACGGGTGAATATCGACCATCATATCAGCAACGAGGGAACGGGAGACGTTAATATTCTTAAGCCAACTGCCAGTTCCACCTGTGAGGTGGTGTTTGATTTGCTGGACCACGATAAGCTGGATAAGGAAATTGCCAAGACCCTTTATCTGGGAATCATCCACGATACAGGGGTATTTAAATATTCCAATACCTCTTCCGTAACGCTGTTTATTGCAGGAGTTTTGATTGGCTACGGTTTTGATTTTCCCCGGCTGATTGATGAAACTTTTTATGAAAAGACACAAGAGCAGAACCGGATTCTGGGAAGAGCCCTTCTGGACAGTAAAAGGATTTTAGGCGGCAAAGGAATCGTCAGTGTGGTAAACCGGAAGCAGATGGAGGAGTATGGAGTGGGCCCCGGGGACTTGGACGGCATTATCAGCCAGCTTCGGATTACCAAAGGGGTGGAGTGCGCTCTTTTCCTTTATGAAACGAAGGAAGGGGAGTATAAGGTCAGTATGCGCTCCAACAGCATCGTTAATGTGGCAAAGGTGGCCGCTTCTTTTGGAGGCGGGGGCCATATCCGGGCGGCAGGCTGCACCATGACGGGAGAGCCGGAGGAAATTATCGGACGGCTGGCCAAAAGCCTTGAGGAGCAGTTGCGTGAAGCTTAGAAAGAGTAGAGAGAATAAACGTGATTAACGGCGTACTTAATATTTATAAGCCCAGGGGCTTTACCTCCCATGATGTGGTGGGAAAGCTCAGGGGAATTTTAGGACAGAAAAAAATCAGACATACAGGGACTCTGGATCCGGAAGCGGTAGGGGTCCTTCCTGTCTGTCTGGGGAGTGCAACCAAACTTTGTGATTTTCTTACCCAGAAGGACAAGGAGTATATCGCTCTGGTAAGGCTGGGCATAACCACCGATACCCAGGACACTACAGGGCAGATTCTTAAGGAGAGGGAAGTGAAGGTTACGCCCGAAGAGGTGGAGAAGGCACTGAACGGCTTTCTGGGAGAATATCATCAGATTCCCCCTATGTATTCCGCTTTGAAGGTAAACGGAAAGAAGCTCTATGAGTTGGCCCGGGAAGGGAAGGAAGTGGAGAGAAAAGCCCGTCCGGTTCAGATTCACGGTATTGAGATTCTGGCTATGGATTTGCCCCAGTTGACCATTCGTGTGGAGTGCTCCAAGGGAACCTATATCCGTACCCTCTGCCACGATTTGGGAGAGGCTCTCGGCTGCGGAGGGACTATGGCGGGGCTGGAAAGAACCCGTTCGGGAAGATTTACGAAGGAGACTTCGATTACCCTTAAGGAGCTGGAAGAAAGAGTGGCAGGCAGGGGAGAAAAAAGCAGACAGGAGGCTTTGGAAGGGATTTTGCTTCCTGTGGAGGAGATGTTTTCCGGTTATCCTGCCCTGAGATTGAAACCGGCTATGGAGAGGCTGGTCCAAAATGGCAACGCCTTTGAAATCAGACATCTGCTTTCCGGCTTGCAGGAGGAACCTCAGGATTACAGTCAGTATCGGGTATACATAAAGGAAAATATTTTTGTGGGAATTTATGAATACCGAAGGAAAGAAAGACGCTTCTGTCCGGTGAAAATGTTTATCAGCACATAGGTGTGAAGAGAACTTCTAAAGGCTCACAGCAAGGCTAAATCATGACGAGGGGCATGCGCCAAGAAGTTCAGAGGCTTATGCGAAGTATATGCCGGGCTCACATCGCAGATTTGAGATGCTGCTGGGCAGCATCATCATGAATTGTAAGTTAAATGCTGCCAGGCAGCAGGATAAGAGGAAATATGCGAATAATAGCAGATACAACGGATTTTGAACTGCTGTTACCTACGGCAGTTACCCTGGGAAAGTTTGACGGGCTTCACCGGGGACATAAGGAACTAATCAAAAAAATCATCGGTTTAAAGTCCAGGGGACTTCTTGCAGTAGTATTTACCTTTGACCCGCCTCCGGAGGTGCTTTTTGGAAGCAGGGACAGAAAAGAGCTGACCACCAGAGAGGAAAAGCGGAAAATCTTTGAAAAAATGGGTATCGATATTCTGATTGAATATCCTCTGACCACGGATACGGCGGCTATTGCCCCGGAGGAATTCGTAGAAGAGATTCTGACCGGAAGAATGAAGATGGCCTATCTGGCGGCAGGCTATGATGTTTCTTTTGGGCATAAGGGGGCAGGAAATGCCGATTTACTGAAAAGGCTGGCTCCCAAACTGAACTTTGAACTGGATATTATGGATAAGGTCTGTGACCATGGAAGAGAAATCAGCTCCACCTATGTCCGGGAGGAAGTGGAGCAGGGGAATATGGCACAGGTGACTGAACTTCTGGGGGAGCCCTACCGCATTATCGGAGAAATCATGCACGGGGCCAAGCTGGGGCGAACTATCGGAATGCCCACCATCAATATTTTGCCGGAAAAAGAAAAGCTGCTTCCCCCAAAAGGAGTATATTATTCCATTACTACCCTGGGGCAAAAGGAATATAAAAGTATTACGAATATCGGAAATAAACCCACCGTAAGCGATAAAAATCAGATTGGCGTAGAGACCTATATCTACGAGTTTGACAAGGATGTATACGGAAAAACAGCGGTGGTAAAGCTGCTGCAGTTTAAACGGCCGGAAATGCGGTTTGCCAATCTGGAAGAGCTGAAGCAGCAGATGATGAAAGACGTGGAAGCGGGAAGAAATTATCATAATTAGGAGGAATAGCTTTTCCCCTATCGTAAGGTTTGGCCGAAAATAATGCAGGTCTGTGAAAGAGGACAAGTCATCATTAGCTTGAAAATTAATGGTTTACAATGGATTGCGGTTGTGGTAAAATATAACAGTATGAATTTTGGCTTATGCTCGGTGTGCGGATGCTCCGTCCCATGCTTAGTATAAAGCATATTTAAGATTTAGGAGGATATTAAGGATGATTTCTAAAGAAAAGAAAACTGCCATTATGAAAGAGTATGCAAGATTCGAAGGTGACACAGGTTCACCGGAGGTTCAGATTGCTGTACTGACAGCAAGAATTGCAGAGCTTACCGAGCATTTAAAGGAAAACAAGAAAGACCATCATTCCAGAAGAGGTCTTTTAAAAATGGTTGGTAAAAGACGTGGTTTACTGGATTATTTAAAGAGAACGGATATTGAAGGGTATCGTGCATTAATCGAAAGATTAGGTATCAGAAAGTAAACGGATAAAGTGAATGGCGGGACTGTCCTTAAGATTAGGCAGTCCCTGTTTTTACATTCTGTATCCGGTGAAACCGGAGACCGCTGGCGGGCGGAAAAATCAGATTTTATTCAATGTCAATTATCCGTCAGGAAGGACGTTACCGAGACCACTGATAAGGACAGCATCTGGCAAAAGAATCAGTGTTTTTTTGGGAAAGTATTTCCTATGAAGACAAAAGGGCTGTTTTTATCAGTAGTTTCGGGCCTTTCTTACGGGTAAAAATAAAGTGAAGAAAGGGCAGTTGTTCAGGTACTGGGCATCTGCAAAAAAAGGAGAAAAAGATGTACAAGACTTTTACAATGGAACTGGCCGGACGTACGCTTAGCGTAGATATTGGCAGAGTGGGCAAACAGGCTAACGGCTGTGCGTTTATGCACTATGGAGAAACTACGGTGCTTTCTACCGCAACAGCTTCCGAAAAGCCCAGAGAGGGTATCGATTTCTTTCCCTTAAGCGTGGAATACGAAGAGAAATTGTATGCCGTGGGCAAGATTCCCGGCGGCTTTAACAAAAGAGAGGGCAAGGCAAGCGAGAATGCGGTATTGACCAGCCGTGTTATCGACCGTCCTATGAGACCTCTTTTTCCCAAGGACTATCGTAATGACGTTACTTTAAACAATATGGTTATGAGTGTGGACCCGGAATGCCGCCCTGAGCTGGTGGCTATGCTGGGCAGCGCTATTGCAACCTCTATTTCTGACATTCCCTTTGACGGTCCCTGTGCCACTACCCAGATTGGCATGGTGGATGGTGAATTTATCGTGAATCCTTCTCAGGAGCAGTGGAAGAACGGTGACCTTAACCTGACCGTAGCTTCCACCAGCGAAAAGGTAATCATGATTGAAGCCGGGGCGAATGAAGTGCCGGAGGCGAAGATGATTGAAGCTATTTATATGGCTCATGAAATCAATCAGACCATTATTGCTTTTATTAATAAAATCGTGGATGAGGTTGGCAGACCCAAACACAGCTATACCAGTTGTGCCATTCCCGAGGAAATGTTTGCTGCCATGAAGGAAATCGTTACTCCCCAGGAAATGGAGGAGGCTGTATTTACCGATGAAAAGCAGGTAAGAGAAGAGAATATCCGTGGAATCCGTGAAAAGCTGGAGGAGGCTTTTGCGGATAAGGAAGAATGGCTGGGTATGGTAGGAGAAGCTCTTTACCAGTACCAGAAAAAGACGGTTCGTAAGATGATTTTGAAGGACCATAAGCGTCCTGACGGCCGTGAGATTACGCAGATTCGTCCTTTGGCGGCAGAGGTGGATTTGATTCCCCGGGTGCATGGCTCCGCTATGTTTACCAGAGGACAGACCCAGATTTGTACCGTAACCACTCTGGCGCCTCTTTCCGAGATGCAGAGAATTGACGGTCTGGATGTAAATGAGACCAATAAGCGTTATATGCACCATTATAATTTTCCTTCCTATTCCGTGGGAGAGACCAAGCCCTCCAGAGGGCCCGGACGTAGGGAAATCGGCCACGGCGCCCTGGCAGAGAAGGCTTTGGTGCCTGTACTGCCCAGCGAGGAGGAATTTCCCTATGCTATCCGTACCGTTTCGGAAACCTTTGAATCCAACGGTTCTACCTCCCAGGCTTCTGTTTGTGCCTCCTCATTGTCTCTGATGGCGGCAGGCGTGCCTGTTAAGAAGGCGGTTGCAGGTATTTCCTGCGGTCTGGTTACGGGAGATACGGACGATGACTATATCGTATTGACGGATATTCAGGGACTGGAGGATTTCTTCGGGGATATGGACTTTAAGGTGGCAGGAACCCATGACGGTATTACCGCCATTCAGATGGATATTAAGATTCACGGCCTTACCAGACCCATTGTAGAAGAGGCTATTGCCAGAACGAAAGAGGCAAGAACCTATATCTTAAACGAAATCATGAATCCCTGTATCGCAGCTCCCAGACCGGAGGTTGGCCCTTATGCGCCCAAGATTGTTTCCATTCAGATTGATTCGGAAAAAATCGGTGATGTGGTTGGTCAGCGTGGTAAGACTATCAATGAAATCATTGCCCGTACCGGCGTGAAGATTGATATTACCGATGACGGCAACGTTTCTGTATGCGGAACCGATGCAGAAATGATGAATCAGGCAATCG
>JBNMJJ010000144.1:0-6086 GCA_050873745.1 Lachnospiraceae bacterium
GTGGGTTCATCCAGAAGTACATAATCCGTATCCTGGGCAATGACCATGGCAATATAAGCCCTCTGCCGCTGGCCACCGGACAGTTCATCGATGAATCTGTTCTCAAATTCTTTCAGTTCCATATAATCGATAGCCTTGTCAATTATCTCCTGGTCCTCTGCCGTCAGCCTGTTTCCGGAATAGGGAAAACGCCCGAAGGCCACCAGTTCCCTCACCGTCAGCTTCATCTGTACATTATTATGCTGGGTTAAAATCGCCAGCCTTTTGGAAAGCTCCCGGCTTTTCCATGCCCTCATATCTTTTCCTTCAAACTCCACTCCTCCCTCATCTCCTGCGATAAGGCGGGAAATCATTCCCATTACGGTGGATTTTCCGGCTCCGTTTGGCCCAATCAGGGAAGTCACCTTTCCCTTGGGTATGGTAAAGCTAACCTGATTCACCACTGCTTTTCCATCATATCTCTTGGTCAGTTTTTCTATAATCATGTTTACCTCTTTCTTCCATCAAATCTTTTTCCGACTCTGCAGCAGCAAATACAAGAAATACAGACCGCCGCCCACCGTAATAAATACACTGATGGGCACTGCATAAACAAAAATATGCTCCACAATCAACTGCCCACCCATCAACAATACCATGCCAAAAAGAGCCGAGCCCGTAATCAGTACGCTGTGCCGATAGGTTTTAAACAGTTCTCTGGACAGGTTGGCAATAATCAGCCCCAAAAAAGAAATGGGCCCCACCATAGCCGTCGCCACTGCAATACAAATGGTCACTCCCCACAGCAATCTGCGGATGGTACGGTCATAATCCACACCTAAATTAATGGCCTGGTTTTTTCCCAAAGTAATCACATCCAGCAGGGCCAGCTCCTTTCGCAAAATAAAGATTACTCCCGCCAAAATAAGCAAGGAAACAGTAATAATCTCTCCGTTTATGCTGCTCAGGCTGGCTACCAGGGAAGACAGAAGGCTGTCGTATTCATTAGGGTCCATTACCCTCACCATAGTTCCCTGAATGCTGCCGAAAAAGGAACTTAACACGATTCCCACTAACAGCACATAAAGAACATTATGGTTGGTTTTTTTGAACAGATAGCCGTAAATAAAGGTAGCCGCTACGCTCATCAGCAACAAATCCGTTGCAAAGGCCAGATTGGCATTGGCCGCCAGTATGCTTGTGCTTCCCGCAAAGAAAACCACTGCCGTATGGGTTAGTGTATACAGGGAATTCATTCCCAGAAGACAGGGGGTAACAATGGTATTGTTGATAATAGACTGAAACACGATGGACGCCCCTCCGATGGCAAAGGCTGAAATTGCCATTACCGTCAGTTTGGGAAATCTCAGCCTGAAGGCATAGCTCATCAGCTTCTGATTTTCAAAATTGACATTTATGGTCAGGTAGGCTGCGGCTGCCAGAAGAACCAGAACAGCCAGCCCAGCCAGCTTGACCTGATACCCTGCATAAGCTCTCTTCCCTGCCCTTTGTCCGCAGCTCTTCTCCTGAATACAGGCATCAGAAACCTTTTTCCAGTTTAGTGCATAAGCATTTCCTCTCATTTATTTTCTCCTTAATTTTTATAGCTTAATTGGCTTTTGCTCTTTTCCTCCACAGGATTGCCTTACGCCCATTCTGCAGACGGTAAAAAAGCAGGCCGATAAACAGTATGCTTCCCAATATTCCGATAATCAGCTCTATGGGCAGCTCAAAGGGAGCTATCACCACTCTTCCCAGCATATCGCAGACAAGAACAAAAATGGCGCCAAAGAGGGCGGTGTCCACCAGGGTTCCTCTGATTTTATCCCCTTTAAACAAAGCCACCAGATTAGGAACTATCAGGCCAATATAGGAAATGGCGCCTACCACAACCACCACGCTGGCCGTAATCATGGAAGCAATACTCAGTCCCAAAAACAGCACTACTTTATAATTCACTCCAAGATTCTGGGAAAAATCCTTACCCATTCCCACAATATTAAAGTGGGTGGCAAACAAAAATGCCAGAATCACTAAAGGCAGAACCAGATACACTATTTCATACCGTCCCCGGATAACCAGAGAAAAATGCCCCACCAGCCAACTGGACAAAGCCTGTGTCATTTCATACTTATAAGCCAGATAACTGGTAATACCTCCAATGACATTGCTGAACATGATTCCCACCAGCGGAACCATAACCACATCCTTAAAAGGAATCTGCTGAATGAACCAGACGAATATCCAGGTTCCCAAAATGGCTGCTCCAAAGGCGAACAGCGCTCTTCCCCACAGGGTGGAGGAAGGCATGAACAGCAGGGCAAGTAACACCCCCAGTTGAGCCGATGAAATGGTGGCCCCTGTAGTAGGAGACACGAATTTATTCATACATAGCTGCTGCATAATCAGACCTGCCACACTCATCCCTACTCCGGTACATAAAATAGCCAGAAGCCTGGGAAGGCGGGACGCCATAAAAATATGTAACTGATTCAGATTTCCGCTTAACAGCCCACTTATCTTCACATCTACTACCCCGATAAAAAGGGATAAAACAGAAAGAATCAACAGCACCAGCCCAAGAATTATTGTTGAACTGCTTATTTTACGCATACATACTCCTTCGTCTAAACTTATTTATATTAGATATAACTAACTCATTGCTATATACTTACCATATATAATGAACTCAGTCAAGCTTCTTAATGGGGAAAAATTATCAATAACCAACCTGTGAAATGAAGCAAGGCTGCCTTAATCCTGCAGCCCTGCCAATAATTTTAATGATTTGCCATAGAATAAATCTGATAAACATCCTCAGCTTTCAGCTTCCGCAAATGGGACAGCGTCATCGTATCGTTCATGGTGGCATCCATTGCCAGCTCTCGCAAAGTCTGTTCATTTTGTGTGCCGATTCCCAGCTCTGACAGGCAGGTAGGCATTTCCAGCTCCCGGAAATACTCTACCGTATGTGCGATAGCTTCTCTGGCAGCTGCCTTCGGGTCTTCCATATCAATCCCCCATACCATTTTTCCATAGTGCTGAAAACGCTCCACATCCCTCTCAAAGCCGTAGACCGCCCAGGCTGCCCAGACCGCAGAAAGGGTTGCCCCATGAGCTTTATCGAAACGGGCTCCCAGGGCATGGCCCATTTTGTGTACGGAAAAGTCCTTTGCCCGTCCCAGGCCCGTAAGATTATTATGGGAAAGGCTTCCGCACCACATAATTTCGCTCATGGCATCATAGTCTGCAGGGTCTTTCATCGCCGCTCTTCCGCTGGCGATTACGGTCCGCAAAAGGCCTTCCGCAATTTCATCCGTCATCCGGTTGCTGGTTCCCGGAATGAAATATCTTTCCAGGGTGTGCATCATAATATCCACGATTCCGCAGGCAATCTGGAATTTGGGCAGGGTATAGGTCAGCTCCGGGTTCATAATGGCGAATACTGGACGATTCAAATCCGTATTGAGCCCTGCTTTTTTTCCTATAGCTTCATTGGTGAGCACCGCCGAATCACTGGTTTCGCTTCCTGCTGCGGAAATGGTCAGCACCACGCCCACCGGCAAAGTTTTGGTCAGAGGCGCCTTCCCGGTCCATATGTCCCATAAGGGAGTACCTGCATTGGCCGTTCCGTGGGCAATGCCCTTGGCTGTGTCAATTACACTCCCTCCTCCTACCCCCAGAATAAAATCCACTCCCCTCTTAACGGCCAGCTCGCAGCCTGCCTGGGCGTGGGAAAGTCTGGGGTTGGGCTGTACTCCGCCCCATTCCTCAAAGGCAATTCCTTCCCGGGTTAAGGTGTCCTTCACCTGCCCCAGCAGGCCGCTTTTTACCGCACTGCCGCCACCGTAGACAATCAGCGCTTTGGTTCCGCCCCATTTTTTCACCTGGGCTCCCACCTGATGCTGGGTTTCTTTTCCAAAGATAATCTCTGTTGGAGAATACTGAATAAAATTCTGCATATCCCTTTCCACCTTTCTTCTGTTATTATGCTGTTCAACCTTATTCTTAAGTGTTATGCTGCTCCAATCTTATCCTTAAGCATCCGAATTTCTTCTTTATGGCCCGCATCCTCCAGAGGGGTCTCCAGATAGAAGGGCAAATCCTTCAAGGCAGGGTGGGTCAGCACCCGAAGCAGGGCCTCCAGACCGATTTCTCCTGAACCTATGGTTGCATGCCTGTCCTTTTTGGCTGCAAAAGGCGTCATGCTGTCGTTAAAATGTATGGCCTTTAAATGCTCCAGGCCAATCACCTGGTCAAAACGGTCTATCACTCCATCCAAATCATTTACAATATCATACCCTGCGGAAAAAATATGGCAGGTATCCAGGCATACTCCCAGCCTTTCGGGATGCTCCACCCGGTCACGGATTTCCCGCAAATGCTCGAACTCATAGCCGATTTCCGTTCCTTTTCCGGACATGGTTTCCAGCAAAACGTTAATCTTTTCCTGTCCTGTAATGGCCTGATTCAGAGCTGCGGTAATATTAACAATCCCGGCCTCCACTCCGATACCGGTATGGCTGCCCGGGTGGAATACCATATTTTCCATTCCCAGCCTGTCCATTCTGGCTATATCCTCCCTCAATACCATGCAGGCAAAATCATAGACCTTTTCCTGATTGCTGGCCGGGTTCATGGTATAGGGGGCATGGGCTAAAAGAGGGCCCCAGCCATTCTCTCTGCGAATCTGCTGAAAGGCAGCTTCTTCCTTCTGGGTGGGCTCCTTAAAGTTTGAGCCCCTGGGGTTTCGGCTGAAAATCTGCATCGTATTGGCCTCCATAGCCACCACTGCTTTAGCCGTCTTTTCCAAACCTCCTGCGATAGACATGTGTGTTCCTATTATCATATCTTCCTCCTAAAAAACCCCGTTTTCATAGAGAAAATCGGAGTTTTGCATATCTGTTCTGTCAAGTTGTAGTTTTTATAAATGATAACTATTATCGTTTATAACAATAGCATAATCTCTTCGTTTGTGTCAAGGGTGAGGGGATGTGGTTTTCCTGGGGAATCGGGGTACCGGGGCCTTGTGGGGCTGGGTGTATGCCAGATTGAAATGGCTTTCTCCTGCTTTCAGTCTAATTTCCATCCAGCCGTTGGTTCTTAAGTGATTTGACCAGTCTTTTTGGCATATACAATATTTTTCTTCTCCAGTACCCAAAAAACTCCAGATTTTGCTCTTTTTTTCCCTGAATTTATGCTTGAGCGGCATGATATTGTCTATATGCGAAAAAATATATCCGCTCTGCCCAAAAACCAAAAGAATTTTGGGCAATATAGATGAATTTTTCTGCATATAGAAAATGTTTGGAATTATGTAAATCAATCTTGTGTTCTATCCCACCTTGTTAGGGATAAATTGGGCAGAGAAGAACACTTTTTTTCTATATGCCTGATTTATCTGCTGCTCTGGCTGGAATGGCGACAGATTCAGTTTTTGGCTGGAATAAGCCCCCCGTCTTTCTAAGGAAACACTGATTAATTCAGTGTTTCCTTAGAGCCTCCGGCGGATGCACACGGATTTGCAAGGGAAATTGCTGCTTCGCAGCGCAAATCCGGTGCGGGAAACGCTTTAATCAGCGTTTCCCTAACTGGCATAAGCTGCAAATCAGTCATTTTCAGATAAAAAAATCCCCGGAAATTCTCCTCCAATGCTTGCCTGGCAAGCATTGGGAAATTTCCCGGGAATCTTATTCCTTCGTCTTCTTTACGAAGCTGCTTGATAAAGCCCTTAGAATACAGGCACTACAGCTCCTTCATAGGTATTGTTAATGTATTCTTTTACTTCCGCAGACAGAAGAGCCTCTACCAGAGCCTTGGTTACTTCTGTTTCTTCATTTCCCTCTTTTACCACCAGAACATTACCGTAGGTCTGTGCTGCCAGGGAATCTGCTGCCTCTACTGCCAGCGCATCGCTCAACTTTAAGCCTGCATCCACTGCATAGTTTCCATTGATTGCGGCAATATCCACATCCGGGAGGGTTCTGGCAATCTGAGCTGCCTCCAGCTCCACGATTTCCAGGTTTAAAGGATTTTCGACAATATCAATCTTGGTTGCGGTGATACCAGCGCCCTCTTTTAACTTGATTAAGCCCTGAGCTTCTAAC
>JBNMJJ010000145.1:0-6049 GCA_050873745.1 Lachnospiraceae bacterium
AAGAAGCAATGATGAAGGAAAAAAGACGGTAGAAATAGAAGCAAAGACCTACGGGGAACTGAAGGAGGATTCAGAGAAGCTGTCCGCCCTTTTGGATACTTTGTCGCAGATTGGAAGCCATGTGGCGATTATCGGGGCAACCTCCTATTCCTGGGTGGTTTCTTATTTTGGAGTGGTAAACAGCGGGAGAGTGGCCGTACCTCTGGACGCTCTTTTGCCGGGAGAGGATAGTTGTGATTTAATCAATCGTGCGGATGTGGAGATATTGATTTTTGATGAAGGAAAACTTCAGATTGCCGCTAAAGCCAGGGAAAGCTGTCCCAAGCTAAAGCATCTTATCTGCATGGAGGATATTTCCGAAAAAGAAGGTGCAGTGGAGAGCTGCCTCTGCCTGTGGAAGGAACTGGATAAGCAAAAATCCGGCTTTGTTTTGGAGCCAAAGCCGGAGGACCTGGCTACCATTATGTTTACCTCCGGCACCACCGGAAAGAGTAAGGGGGTTATGCTGACCCACCGGAATCTGGCGGAAAATGCTACCTGTCTGGATATGGGCTTCGATTACGGAACGGTGGTAATGAGCGTACTTCCCATTCATCATGCCTACTGCCTCAGTATGGATATTTTAAAAAGCCTGTCCCTGGGCAGCGTAATCTGCATTAATGATTCTTTGATGAGGGTGGCTAAGAATATCAAGCTGTTTGAGCCGGAAATGATTCTGATGGTTCCGCTGATGATTGAAACACTGGTGAAAAAGCTGGAGGAAGCGGCCTGGATTCCGGCCCCTCTGGTTAAGGCCAAGGTTTTTGGCAAACAGTTTAAGGCGATTTGTAGCGGCGGGGCATATTTAAATCCGGCTTATCTGGATACCTTTGCCAAATACGGAATTACCATCTATCAGGGGTATGGAATGACCGAATGTGCGCCGGTTATCAGCACCAGCTACATCGGCCATAACCGGAAAGGCTCCGTAGGGAAGCTGATGCCTAACTGTGAAGCAAAAACCGTGGACGAAGAGCTTTGGGTAAGGGGCAGCAGCGTTATGCAGGGCTATTATAAGATGCCTGAGGAAACGGCGGAGGTTCTGGCAGAGGGTTGGTTGAAAACCGGAGATTTGGGCTATGTGGATGAGGAAGGATTTGTTTTTCTTACGGGACGGAAAAAGAATCTGATTATCACTCCTAACGGTGAGAATGTTTCTCCTGAGGAAATTGAGAATAAACTGGGAGAAAACCGGCTGGTGCAGGAGGTGCTGGTGCGGGAAAAGGAAGGGGTTATCGAAGCGGAAATTTTCCCGGATTATGACTATGCCCAGAAAAAGAAAATCAAAAATATGCAGGAAAGCCTGCAGAAGATTATTGATGATTACAACGGGCAGGCGCCTCTTTATAAGAGGGTTTATGCCCTTAAGGTGAGGGAAGTGGAGTTTGAAAAAAATACTACCCGGAAGATTAAAAGATATTAGTGTGAAGCAGCATCATGGAGGAAAGTGTGAGAAGAAAGAGGAATCGGTATGCTCTGTTGGATACTATCAGAGGAGTGGCTTTACTCAGTATGATTCTTTATCATGGAGTTTGGAATCTGGTGTACATTTATGGCTTTAACTGGAGCTGGTATAAGGGCAGAGAGGCTTATCTGTGGCAGCAGTGTACATGTTGGACTTTCATTCTTTTGTCCGGCTTTTGCTGGTCTATGGGAAAACGACAGTTGAAAAACGGTCTTATGATTTGGGGAGGAGGATTTTTGGTAACAGCGGTAACCCTGCTGGCCATGCCGCAAAACCGGGTGGTATTCGGTATCCTTACCTGTATCGGCTCCTGTATTTTACTGTTGATTCCTCTGGAAGGCATCCTGAAACGCTGTTCTTCTGGTTGGGGAATGGGAGTGAGCTTTCTCTTTTTTCTGCTGACTCGTAAAGTGAACAGCGGCTATCTGGGGTTGGGAAGAGTAAAGCTGGTTAAAGTACCTGAAGAATGGTATCAGGGAAAATGGGGAGCCTATATGGGCTTTCCTCCGGCCTCCTTTTATTCCGTAGATTATTTTTCTCTTTTGCCCTGGTTCTTTTTGTTTCTTACGGGATATTTTCTTTACGGGCTTTGCCATAAAAGTGGATGGTTGAACCGGAAGATATTTAAAACAGGCATTCCCGGTATAGAAGTTCTGGGAAGAAATTCATTATTGATTTATTTGCTTCATCAGCCCATACTGTATTTTACAGGAAGTTTAATTTGGGCTGGATAAAAAGCCGGAAGGAAAATCTTTCCGGTTTTTTTAATTTGTGAAACTTTTTCTTTTGTATTGTATCTATAATATATAGAGAAATATCGTGTGAAGAGAATTTCTAGAGGCGCACAGCAAGGGCTAAATCATGCCCAAAGGGTATGTGCCAAGAAGTTCAGAGGCTATGCGGAAGCATATGTCGGGCTCACACCTAAGAATGCCTGAAAAACGGCATTCTTCATCGGGATTTGAGATGCTGCGCAGCGGCATCATGGAGGATAGCACCAAGAGAAAACTTTTCTCTTTTTCAGGAGGAAACACCAGTGAACAGTATGTATAATCAGACAGTGGAATATATTCTGGATAACCAGGAGAGGATGTACAGGCTGGCCTACAGCTATGTACAGAATAAGGAGGACGCATTGGACGTAGTACAGAATGCTATCTGCACCGCTTTGGAAAAATGCGACTCCATTCGGAATCCGGAGGCGTTAAAGACCTGGCTTTACCGTGTGGTGGTCAATGAATCGCTGCAGTTATTGCGAAAGGGGAAAAGGGAGATTGCCCTGGACCCGGCAGCTATGCCAGAGGAGGCCTATTGGGATGGACCGCTGGAGGATATTCAGGAAATTTATACGGAGGTACAGAATCTGCCGCCATCCATGAAGACCATTATTATCCTTCGTTTCTATGAAGAATTATCGTTGAAGGAAATCGCCCAGGTAACCGGATTGAATATCAACACGGTAAAGTCCAGGCTTTACAGAGGACTGGCAGATTTGGGCAAAGCCATAAGTGTGTAAAAGGAGGTAAAAATGAAAGAGCTGCGGGAAAGCATACTGAAGAGAAGTAAGGAGATATACGACAATATGGAGATACCAAAAGAGCTGTCCCAGGCAGTGAACGAAAGCATTCAGCGTATGGATGAAAAGAGAAGGGCCGAAGAGGGGAAAAGGAAGAAAAAGCCTATGCTGACGAAGGTGGTATTAAGAACACTTTCCTCAGCGGCAGTCCTTTTAATCTGCTTTGGTATAGGTCTCAACAGCAGTCAGGCTTTTGCCATGGAAATGGGGCAGCTTCCCATAGTGGGACCTTTGGCAAGGGTACTGACCATCCGGTCCTATGAAGAGCAGAATGAGGAAACAGGCATCAATCTGACGGTTGAGGTGCCCGCCGTGGAGGTGGAGAAAAATGCCGGTGAGCAGCCGTCTCAGATTTCAGGGGAAGGGGCTGGAGAAGCCGCTGGAGAAGCCGCAAAGTCTTCTTTGGCAGTGGATGTAAATGCAGAAATTGAAAAAATTGTAAACCAGCATCTGGCAAAGGCGGAAGAGGATTTTGCCGCTTATAAAACAGCCTTTTTTGAAACGGGAGGGACTGAGGAAGAGTGGGCAGGAAGAACTATGGATGTAACGGTAGACTACGAGGTCAAATTTCAGGATGAGAACCGGGTCTCTTTCGTACTTTATCTGACTGAAGCATGGGTGGCTTACTATCAGGAGGAATACTATTATAATCTGGATTTAACTAAGAACCGGGAGCTTACACTGGAGGATATGCTGGGGCCTGACTATGTGAAAATCGCCAATGCCAGCATTCTTTCCCAGATGGAAGAGCGAATGGCGGAAAATGAAGACTATATCTACTGGGGGGGGGATGACGATACTATAGAGGGCTTTACTACAGTAAATGAAAATACCACCTTCTATATTAACGAAGCAGGAAATCCGGTGGTAACCTTCCCTAAATATGAAGTGGCGCCTGGATTTATGGGGGTGCAGGAGTTTGAAATCAGCCGACCTTAGAAATTTTATTTTTCTCTTGCATTTATTGCCTATGGATGTTAGAGTAAAAAATGAAAAATATCTGCTAAAGTCAGCTTGAAAAGTCCGGTGGCGAAGGCAGCTTTCTAACAAAGATTGACAACGATAAAGAAAACGAGGTGGCAGATGTACAGATAAGTAATTCACGAATTAGATAGGAAAACAGTAACGGATGGAGTCAGGATTATGGTTCCCCATAATCGGTTTCAGGAGAAGTCTGTTTTGTTATCGGAGATTGGATTACTTGGAAAAGTACGCTGCACATCCCTGGACGAATTGGAGAGAGGTATGGTTTTACCTTTTTCCGATAATAATATGTGCAAATGATTGAATCCCGATAACAGGCTTCTTGTTGTCGGGATTTTTTGTGCGTCCGGTATGGCGCAATCCTGACAGAATCTACAGGAGGAAGCGGATGCTGCAAATTAAGAATTTATCTATTGTACATAAAAAGGATTTGCGAATCCTTTTAAAGGAATTTCATTTTGTCATTAATGCAGGTGACAAAGCTGTCATTATTGGAGAAGAAGGAAATGGAAAATCTACCCTGTTAAAATGGATATATGACCCTGAACTGGTGGAGGGCTATGTGGAGGCAGCAGGGGAAAGAATCTGCCGGGGAGAGAGGCTGGGATATTTACCCCAGGAATTGCCTGCTTCGGAAAAAGAAAAGACGGTATACGAGTATTTTTCTGAGACGCCGTTTTTTTGGGAGCAGGAGCCAAGAGAAATAAAACGTCTGATGAATCAACTGGGCCTGCCATCGGATTTTGTCTATGAGCAGCAAAGATTGGCGACCTTATCCGGGGGAGAAAAGGTTAAGGTACAGATGGCAAGGCTCTTCATGGAAAAACCATCCATCCTTTTGCTGGATGAGCCTTCCAATGACATTGATATTCCTACTCTGGAATGGCTGGAAAAAATGATTCAAAAGGCAGAAATCCCTGTTCTTTTCATCTCTCATGATGAGACTTTAATTGAAAACACAGCTAATGTTATCATTCATCTTGAGCAGCTTCGGCGAAAAACCACAAGCCGTTATACCGTAGCCAGGATGCCCTACGGGGAGTATGTCCGGCAGAGGCAGGCCGGGATGGAAAACCAGAAAGCGAAGGCATTAAATGACCGGAGGCAGGAAAAAATCCGCCAGGAGAAATTCCGAAAAATACAGGAGAAGGTGGAACGTGACCAGGCGAATATTACCCGGCAGGAGCCTTTTACGGGAGCCTTGTTAAAAAAGAAAATGAAGGCCGTAAAAGCTCTGGAACATCGTTATGCCAGGGAAGCTGAAAAGATGACTGAAATGCCGGAAACGGAAGAATCAATCTTCATTAAGTTTGGAGAAAAAATCAATATTCCGCAGAAAAAGGTGATTCTGGATGTTAATCTGGACTGTCTGCAGGTGGATAACCGGGTTTTGGCCAGGAATGTCCGTCTTCAGGTTAAAGGCCCGGAAAAGATTTGCATTATCGGAAAAAATGGAGTGGGGAAGACCACGCTTTTACGGCAGATAGCAGGACAGATGCTGGAACGAGAGGATATTCATGCGGCCTATATGTCCCAAAACTATGAGGAGCAGATGGATATGGATAGAACGCCGGTGGAATATTTATCGGTCAGCGGTGATAAGGAAGAAATCACCAGAATCCGGAACTTTCTGGGCTCGATGAAATATACCGCTGAGGAGGCTGGCAGACCCATTAGGGAGCTTTCCGGGGGACAGAAGGCGAAGGTATTTCTCCTGAAAATGAGCCTTTCCGGAGCCAACGTCCTTCTTCTGGACGAGCCTACCCGCAACTTTTCGCCTCTATCCAATCCGGTTATCCGCCAGGTACTGGCCGCCTATGAGGGAGCAGTTATCAGTATTTCCCATGACAGAAAGTATATCCATGAGGTTTGTGGCAGGGTGTATGAGCTGACGCAGGAAGGGCTGGCGGAAAAATGGATGGATTGATGGAGGCTGTAAGATAGTTCGAATGTAGGGCAGGAACTTTTTGGATGCCGGGATGAAC
>JBNMJJ010000146.1:0-6030 GCA_050873745.1 Lachnospiraceae bacterium
CAAAACCGGATTTTCCGCTGCCGCTGCCCCCGATAATTAAGGTCATCATAGTCCTTCGTACCGGTGATAAGGCTCAATCTGCATACGATGAAAAGAAGCACTTTCCTCATAAACACTGAGAGCAATATCCAACAGAGAGAACAGCATAACCGCTCCGGTTCCTTCTCCCAAAGCCATTCTGGCGTCAATTACCGGCTTCATCCCTAAAGCCGCTGCCAGTTTTTCCACCCCCGGCTCCTTGCCTTTGTGGGAGCAAAAAAGATAGTCCCTGGTGCCCGGCAAAATCCTCTCCGCCAGCAGGGCCGCCGTCATACTGATTACTCCGTCCAAAACAATGGGGACATGATAAAGTGCGCCCCCCATGCAGACCCCCGCAAGTCCGGCAATATCCAGTCCTCCCACCGTCATCAGCACCTCCAGAGGGTTTGCTCCATACAACCCATAGCGTTGAATGGCTTCTTCAATGATTTTTTCTTTCCGGCTCAGGCCCTCATCCGACAGCCCCGCTCCCCGGCCGCAGACCTCCTTAGAGGAAAGATGGAGCAAAGCCGCCGCCACTGCGCTGCTGGTGGTGGTATTTCCTATGCCCAGCTCTCCTGTGGCAAGAATCTGATACCCCTTCTTTTTTGCCTCCTCCACCAGACCTATTCCCGTTTTCATCGCCTCCAGAGTTTCTTCCAGGGTCATGGCCGCTTCCCGGCGGAAGTTTCTCGTTCCGCACCTGATTTTTTTGCACAGAACTCCCGGGATAGGACCTGAATAATTGATTCCCAAATCCACCGGAATGGTATCTGCCCCGGCGGCCTTCGCCATCCGGCATACAGAGGATTCCTGCCGTCCCATGGCCCGGGCCACCGCCAGAGTTACCTCCTGCCCGGACTGACTCACCCCTTCTTCTACGATTCCGTTATCTGCACAAAGAATCAGAACCGCCCTGGGGAAAATCTGGATATGGTCGTTTCCCAGAACAGCCCCCATACGGGCAATCAGCTTTTCAAATTCTCCCAGCCCGTCTATGGGCTTTGCCACCTTATCCCAATTTTGCAAAATCTGCTGCCTTATGGCTTCATCAGGTGCCTCCACCCTCAGGCTCTCCAGCCACTCCAGAGCCTTCCTGCTGCCAGCAGGCTTCTTTAAGCATTCCATATATTTCCTCCATAGATAAACAGGCCCGCAGGGTATCCGCCAGCCTGTCGTATTGCTTTTCCTTATAGGTCTGGTAATCCTCTATTTCCTCGTTTTCCAGCAAAGCTCCCTTGGCTGCCGCCAACTGCTTCACCAGAGTGACCGCCAAATCTCCTTCGTCAAACAGGCCGTGGACATAGGAGCCATAAACCCTTCCCTGATGATGAAAAATTACCGAAGGCTCTTTTTGGCTGTCCGTTCTCAGGGTTTTTCCCATGTGAATTTCATAGCCTTTGTAGCAAATGCCTGATAGCCCCGCCAAAGGCCCTGTAAGGGAAGGGATTCTCCCCTCTCTCTGGCAGCGCAGCTTTTCTTTTTCCAGTAAAGTGTTCACAGAAAGCAGCTCCATTCCCCGTAAAATGCCGCCCTTTTCCACCTTATCCGGGTCCGCAATTTCCATTCCCAGCATCTGAAAACCTCCGCAGATACCCCATACAGGTATGTTCTCCGCCAGCTTTTTCACCGCTGCCTCCAGGCCCTTCTGCCGCATCCACAACAAGTCAGCCATGGTATTTTTGCTGCCCGGTAAAAACACCATATCCGGGTGGCCCAGCTCCTTTACCGTGGTGACGTAGCGAACGCTTACCTCCTTCAAGCGTTCAAAAACATGAAAATCCGTAAAATTGGAAATTCTGGGATAGCGAATCACCGCCAGGTCGATAAGGGCCCTCCCCTGATGGGAAAATCTTTCCGTCAGGCTGTCCTCATCCTCCAAATCCAGCTCCATATAGGGCACTACTCCCGTTACCGGAATGCCGCCTTTTTCCTCCAGCATTCTTATCCCCGGGTCTAAAATCCCTTTGTCTCCCCTGAATTTGTTGATGATAAGGCCCTTCACTCTCTCCTTTTCTTTTTCCTCCAAAAGCAGTAACGTACCTAAAAGCTGGGCAAAAACTCCGCCTCTGTCAATATCTCCCACCAGAAGGACGGGAGCGTCCACCATTTTTGCCATGCCCATATTCACGATGTCGTTTTCCCGAAGATTGATTTCCGCCGGACTTCCGGCCCCTTCAATGACGATAATCTCCGCCAGCTTTTCCAGCTCCTGAAAGGCTTCTTTAATATAAGGAAGCAGTTTTCTTTTAAAACCGTAATACTCCCGTGCGCTCATATTCCCCAGAACCTCGCCCTTTACGATGACCTGTGAGCCTTTCTGGCTGGTGGGCTTTAACAGAATGGGATTCATGCAGACCAGAGGACTGATACCCGCAGCTTCTGCCTGCATTACCTGAGCCCTTCCCATTTCCAGCCCTTCTTTTGTCACGAAGGAATTGAGAGCCATATTCTGGGATTTGAAGGGGGCCACCCGGTAGCCGTCCTGCTTAAATATCCGGCACAAGCCTGCCACCAGAAGGCTTTTTCCCGCACTGGACATGGTGCCCTGAACCATAATTACTTTCGCCATAGCCTTCCTCCCTTAATGTTCAACATAGCGGATTGTTTTTCCCTGTTCTCTGGCCTCCTGAAGCAGCCTTCTGTTGGCTTCCTCCAGACTGCCGAAAGTTTTTTTACAGCAAATCAGGACTTCACAGCCTTCCAGGGCCTGTCTTGCCTCCTGAAAGGCATCTTCCTTAACGGGCTCAAAGGCGGGGGCCAAAATCACCCTTGAGGCCAGGGCTTTTGCCACCGGATAATCCAAATCGTTCTCATAAAGGATGCCCGTAATAAAAGCCCTTCCCTCCCGCTGAAGCTGCCGGAAGGCGTTTTGTCCGCTGCCTCCTCCCGCCAGGACGAAAACCCTGGCCTCTCCCCCGGGAGCCTGCAGCTCCATACTGCAGTTTATTTCATCGAAGCTGCCGGTGGCTATGCCGAACAGCCGGCGGATATAGCCCGGTGTGAATATTTCCTGAGGGCTGCCAAACCTGTCCACATATTCGCCCTTTAAAGCCAGAATCTTATCGGAAACCCGTTCTGCCAGCTCCAGTTCATGAAGAGACATGATGACCGTCAGCCCTTTTTCTTTTTTCATTCTTTGAAGGATGGATAAAAATTCCAGCTTATGCTTTACATCCAGATAGGAGGTAGGCTCATCCAGCACCACCAGCCGGGGCTCCTGGCAAATGGCCCGGGCCAGCATCACCCGCTGCCGCTGCCCGTCGCTGATTTCCTGAAAGCTTCTTTTGCCTATCTCCTTAATCTGAATCAGCTCCATGGCCTCATCCACCTTTTTTCTGTCCTCTTTGGTCAGGATGCCGAATTTTCCGGTATAAGGATACCTTCCGGTGGCTACCACATCTTCACAGGTCATCAACTGGGCCTTCAGCCTCTCCGTAAACACCACTGCCATCCTTCTGGCTTTTTCCTCCGGCTTCATCCCGGTAAGCTCCTCTTTTCCCAGATAGAGAGTTCCCTCTATCAGCTTAAGCTGCCCGGCTATGCTCTTTAATACCGTTGATTTTCCTGCTCCGTTGGGCCCAATCAGGGTAAGGATTTCTCCCTCCTTAAGCTCAATTTCTATCTCTTTAATCAGGGGCTTTTCCCGATACCCCACCGTCATCTGCTCTGTTTTGAAAAAATAGCTTTGCATCTCTTTTTCCTGCTTTCATGCTACTGCTTTGCGGCATCTCTAATTTGTGGGGAGAATGCCCGGAAACGGGTATTCTCCGGGCGTAATCTCGGCATATGCTTCGCATAAGCCTTAGAACTTCTTAGCGCATGTCCCTTGGACATGATTTTGCCCTCTGCTGTGAGCTTTAGAAGTTCTTCTCACGCCGTTTCCTTGCCATTATCGACAGCACCACCGGAGCCCCAAACACAGCCGTAACCGTACTGATGCTTAATTCCGTAGGGGTAAAAAGGGTTCTGGCAAGCAAATCGCAGCCCAGACAGAATACGCTGCCTCCCAAAAAGCTGGCAGGAATCATCCAAATAGGCTGATTCGTCCCCAACAGGCTTTTTACCAGATGGGGCACCGCTATGCCTACAAAGGATATGGGCCCTGCGTAGGCCACCACACAGGCTGACAACAGGCTGGACAAAAGAATCAGCAGTATTCGCAAAAAGGAGACGTTTACTCCCATGCTTGCCGCATAATTTTCCCCCAGAAGATAGGCGCTGATGGGCTTGGAAAGGCAGAATACCGCAGCCACCGTAAAAACCAGTACCAGGCTCATTACCCGTACATTTCCCCAGGAGGTTCCGGAAAAACTCCCCTTGGACCAGTTGTGCAGATTCACAATATCCGCATCACTGGCAAAGGTAACGATAAAATCGGTAACGGCTGAACAAATATAACCAATCATTACTCCGCTGATGACCAACATGGACATATTGTCCACTTTTTTTGCCATTAACAGAACGAAGCCCATGGAAATCAAAGCTCCCACAAAAGCGGCCAGAATAAGGGTTCCGGAGCCCAGCCGCATGGATTTTCCCAAAAGCAGCACCATCACGATGGCCACCACCAGCTTGGAGCCGGAAGAAATCCCCAGTACGAAGGGCCCGGCAATGGGATTATGAAAAAAGCTCTGCAGCAGGTAGCCGGACAAAGCCAGCGCTCCCCCCAGAAGGGAAGCCGCAACAGCCCTGGGAAAGCGGATATTCATGACAATTCGTCCATAGGTATCCTCCAGATTGTTGCCCTGAAAATATCCCACAATCTCCTTAACAGAAATGGCTACGCTGCCGTAAAACACATTTCCCAGCAGAAACAGAATACTGCCTGCTGCCAAAAAAATCAGTGCAAATATACAACGTTTTTTTCTCTGTCCCCTTTCCACAAGTACCTCCTAGTCCTATGTGCTGCTCTGCGGCATTCCAAATCTACGGGGAGAATGCCCAAAAAACGGGCATTCTCCGGTGTGAGCCCGGCATATGCTTCGCATAAGCCTCTGAACTTCTTGGCGCATGCCCACTGCTGTGAGCCTTTAGAAGTTCTCTTCACACTCTAATCCAACTTATACATATACTGCATATTTTCCGTTCCCTCTTTCCCCGAAAGCATTCGGTGAAAGTCTTCAATCATTCCGCCGATAGACATAGATTGCTGGTACAAGTCTCTGGTGGTACACCACACATTTCCTTCCTGCACCGCCTTAAAATCCGCCAGCATTTCCTCCCTGGCCAACAATTCCTCCACCGACAGCAGTTCTCCATCTATAGTGCTGTTGTAAATCAGGTAGTCTGCCTCCCTGGCCCCCTGATAAAATTCCTCCATAGTCATGGTCACCGTAGCCCGGCTGCTTTCTTCCTGAGACAGGTCACGAAATACATACTCTCCTCCCGCCAGCTCAATCATTTTGGCCACATAGTCGGAGGAATTTCGCACGTTTACCATTCCGTTAGTGGTAATAAAGAAAAAGGCCACCGTCTTTCCTGAGGCTTCTTCCTTCTCTATCCGGTTAAGCGTCTCAACCTGTTTGGCAAACAGTTCTTCTGCTGTTTCCCGGCGGTTCAGTAAAACCCCGTAGAGCTTAACCCATTCCACTCTTCCCAAGGGATGGTTTTCATAACTGGAAAAGTCGATAAAGACCGGAATCTGGAAGCTTTCCAGTTTTTCAATCACCTCGGGAGCGTGGGAAATCATGTTATTTTCCACTGCCAGGGAACAGCCCTCAGATACAATCAGTTCGTAATCCGGCATACTGTATTTTCCTGCGTAGAGGATATTTCCCTTTGCCATTTCCTCCCTTGCCTCTTTCCTGCTCCAGCCCTCTTCCTTCTGACTGGAAAAACGAAGGGAGGGTAAAGCCTCCAGTTCGCAGAACATATCCATTGCCGCCGTAGCCACCATATAAATGTTGGTCAGCGGCTGCTGCAAAACGGTAATCTCCGGCTCCAAATCCGCAGGAACCTCTTTTCCTTCCGGAACCACCAGATACCGGCCTCCATCCGCCACCTGAATCA
>JBNMJJ010000147.1:0-5940 GCA_050873745.1 Lachnospiraceae bacterium
ATCCAGAACCGTTTAGAGCACACCATCAACAACCTGGATAACGTTGTGGAGAACACTACAGCGGCAGAAAGTCAGATTCGCGATACGGATATGGCAACCGAAATGGTGAAATACTCCAATAACAACATCCTTGCTCAGGCAGGACAGGCTATGCTGGCTCAGTCCAATCAGGCTAATCAGGGTGTATTATCCTTACTTGGTTAATCAGAAATAAAGAAACGACCGGCTGAATTTTTCGGCTGGTCGTTTCTTTTATTCAAGTGATGACGTTCGTATTTACCAAAGCTGCTGTGCAATAAATTTTAACTGGTTTTTACATTTATCAACTGATTTATTTACACTCACTCGTACCCTGTCGATTACCTTTGTTTCACCCTCCTGCAACAATTCCATGGGTTTTGATTCGATGGAAGAGATGCGGCCGGAACCGAGGAAATCATCAAGCATAAACAGATGATTTTCCGGATTGTTTGTGGATAGTAAAGTTCTATGTTTAGATAAAATATCATAAACCTTTTTTAAATAAACTTTTGTTTGCTGATTTGGTTCATTTCTGGCACCTGCCACCGTTGACCAGCCACAATGGGTTAAAACTGCCATTTGTATTTTTGGAACACGCATATCATTTTCCGGCAAATATTTCCTAAATTCACTCTGTGGGTTGCTCAACGTGTTAATCAACAGCTCAAATGATTTGATTGACTGCTGATCCGTACGAATAGGGATTACCAGAGCATCTGCAGCATACCAGGCAAGTTGTGTGGCCCCTGCAAAAAATGGGGATGTATCTATAATACATTTATCTAAATCATTTTCCGCAAGCTCTCTATCGATTTCGGTTTTCAAAGAATACAAAATACTCTTTAATGCCTGCTCTTTCTGTGTTTGCTGTAGGCCGGCAGTTTGATTAATGGCTGTAATCAACTGCGATGGTAATAAATATAATTCCTCAGAGGAGGGAATATAGTAATTATTTTTTGTGGAAAAATATTGGTTCGTGGCACCAATATAAGAGGCTACCCTGGTTGCCTTTCCAAGTCCAGGAACCAAATATGGCAATAACATATCTTTTACATTTGTTTGCTGTGCAACATAATAATTGTTATCATAAAAAAAAGAGAGATTTCCTTGAGGACAAGTATCTATAGCTAATAAATTATCTACAAGGTAGCTTAAGTTAAAAGACAAGGTAGTTTTTCCAATTCCTCCTCGCAAATTACACATAGCATAAATTCGTTGTTTGGGTAAGTCAATAGCCTCTGCTTGATTATTTGCAATAGCATATTGCCGATTAATTATCGTGTCAATGGACATCTAAAATCCTCCCTTTAAGAAATTATTTTTACTTTTTATAGACTTATAAGTAAAACTAAGTTTATTATACAGTATATAAGGTTTATGTCAATAGTCTCTGCCATTTTCAAACTCTCCTTTACAAATCCAAACATATGTACTAAAATAAAAATAGAACAAATGTTTGTAAAAGAGGCAAAGGGGAGGAAAGGATGAGCGAGAAGACATATCCGAAAGAAAGTGGGATAACTGCATCGTTTGAAGCTGGAACGGGCAGAACTGGAAATCTGCCGGTTAAGTCAGGTCCAGGGTCAGACAGAGCCGAACTACCCTCGCCCGGCCCTGCAGCCCAGGTAAGTCTTCTGAACGATACCAGAACAATCCAGCAGAAGCTGGCTATTCTTTCCGATGCAGCCAAGTATGATGTGGCCTGTACCTCCAGCGGAGTGGACAGGAAGGGAAAACCGGGCCAGACAGGCAGCGCAGTGGCATCGGGAATCTGCCATAGCTTTTCCGCAGACGGACGCTGTGTCAGTCTGCTGAAGATTTTGATGACCAATTACTGTGTCTATGACTGTAAATATTGCAGGAACCGGGCCTCCAATGATATTGAACGGACAGCCTTTTCCCCGGAAGAGATAGCCGGGCTGACCATGGATTTTTACCGGAGAAACTATATAGAAGGGCTTTTTTTGAGCTCAGGAATAATAGGAAACCCGGACTATACCATGGAGCTGCTCTATCGGACGATTTATCTGCTGCGTAAGGTACCACACTTTTATGGCTATATCCATGTGAAGGGGATTCCGGGAGCAAGCCCTGAACTGATTCAGCGGGTTGGTTATCTGGCGGACAGGATGAGCGTAAACCTGGAGCTGCCTACGGCCCAGTCCCTACAGGAGCTGGCTCCCAATAAGCACCGGAAGACGATTCTTGCCCCCATGCGGCAGATTCAGGAAGGAATCAGGGAAAATAAGCAGGAGCTGGTAGTCTACCGCCACGCTCCCAGATTCGTCAGCAGCGGTCAGTCCACCCAGATGATTATCGGAGCCACGCCGGAAAGTGATTACCAGATTGTTCAGGTGGCGGAGAGTCTGTATCAGAGATTTCAGCTAAAGAGAGTATTTTACTCCGCCTTTATCAATGTGAATAACGACAAGAATCTTCCGGCCCTGACCTCAGGGCCGCCCCTCTTACGGGAGCACCGCTTGTATCAGGCCGATTTTCTGATGAGGTTTTATGGCTTTGAGGCAAAAGAATTATTAAGTGAAAAGCATCCTAATTTTAACGTATTTTTGGACCCCAAGGCAGACTGGGCCTTGCAGCATCTGGAACTGTTTCCTATGGAGATTAACCGTGCGCCCTATGAGATGCTGCTTAGAATTCCCGGGGTGGGAGTCAAAAGCGCAGGAAGAATCGTAAGGGCCAGACGAAACGGCAGCCTGACCTTTGAACATCTGAAAAAAATGGGAGTGGTTTTAAAAAGAGCCGTTTACTTCATTACCTGCAGCGGGAAGATGATGTATCCCACAAAAATAGAAGAAGACTATATCATGCGCAATCTGCTGAATGTGAAGGAGAAGCTGCCCTTTGATGTTTCAGGAGTTACCTATCGGCAGCTTTCCCTGTTCGATGATATGCGTTTTCAGGAGATGAATCAATGAACGAAACGATTTTAATTTGCGAGCCCTGTGCGGAAGGAATCTTCAGTGGTGTCTATACCGCCTATGAAAAGAAGCTGAACCCGAATTTTACCCATATCCAATTAGGGGAGGTGGATAATTACCGGCTCTTTGCCGAGTATAGGGAAGTGACGACGGACAGGGAAAAGGCCTATAAGGTGGAGAGAAGCCTTAGAAAGAAATTGGGGGATTTTACGGCAGAAAGCCTTTTCTATGCCGTTTCCAGCGCTCATCCGGACAGGGGAGATGCAGTTTATCATACCATAGCCAGAGGGCTTTCGGGAGCCTTTCGGGGAGAGCTGATGGACTATCTTCAGGACCCTTATGTGAGCCTGACGGCCAGACTGCGTCAGAGGGTGTGGCACGAAGCCCATCAATTAATGGGCTTTGTCAGGTTTGCCCAGTTGGAATCGGGAATCCTTTACAGTGAAATCAGCCCTGAGAATGAGGTTCTTCCTTTCCTGGGAGAGCATTTTGCAGAGCGTTTTCCGGGAGAAAACTTTCTGATTAAGGATAAAGGAAGAAGGTTGTATCTGGTACATCGGGCCGGAAAGGGGTATTTTCTTTGTCAGGGACAGGAGGATATTCCGTTGCCCGCCTGTTCCAGAGAGGAGGAAGAAATTCAGCGGCTGTTTCGCTGCTTTGTTCAGTCCGTTTCCATCAAAGAAAGGGAGAATCCCAAGCTGCAGCGGCAAATGCTGCCTTTAAGGTTCAGAAAGAATATGATAGACTTTGATTAGCGGCGCCAGGCTGCAACGATTCTGAAACGAGGTGCTTCATGTCAACAAAAAGGTTGGGCTTCCATAAAGAAATACGAATATCCGTCCGCAAGCTGGTGGAATTCATCCTCCGAAGCGGTGATTTGGATAACCGCCGGGGAATTGCACCGGAAAACGCTATGGCTGAGGGCGGGCGAATCCACAGAATGCTGCAGCAAAGGATGGGGAGTGAATATCGGGCGGAGGTTCCCTTACGTTTTCAGGAAACTACCCCTGACTATGTATTGACGGTAGAAGGCCGGGCAGACGGGGTAATTACCCTTCCTGACCAGATAACCATAGATGAAATCAAGGGAACCTATCGGGATTTGGAGCGAATCAGAGAGCCGGAGCAGGTACACCTGGCCCAGGCTAAGTGCTATGCCTGTATGTATGTCCTGCTGCTGGAAGAAAAAAGCCGGGCAGGGGAGGATAAGGCTGCCGCCCCTGATACCCTGGAGAATCTTCGGCGGCTGGACAGCATCCGCATCCGTATAACCTACTGCAATATGGATACGGAAGAAGTGCGCTATTTTTTTGAAGAATACAGCCTGAGAGAACTGAAAGAGTGGTTTTATGACCTTATCAGTCAATACAAAAAGTGGGCTGACTATCAGGTACGGTGGGAAAAAATCCGTCAGGCTTCTCTGAAAAGTTTAACCTTTCCTTATCCCTATCGGAAGGGGCAGAAGGAGCTGGCCAGGGGCGTCTATCGGACCATCTACCATGGAAAGAAGCTGTTTTTGGAGGCTCCCACCGGAGTGGGCAAAACCCTTTCCACCGTTTTTCCGGCAGTGAAAGCTATGGGGGAGGAATTGTCCGGCAAGCTCTTTTATCTGACGGCGAAAACCATTACCAGAACGGCGGCGGCCCAGGCATTTCAGATTCTGCAAAAGAAGGGGATGCGTTTTAAAACCATAACCTTAACCGCTAAGGAAAAAATCTGCTTTCAAGAAGAGGTTCAGTGCAATCCGGAGGACTGTCCCTTCGCCAGAGGACATTATGACAGGATAAATGAGGCTCTTTTCAACCTGATTACAGAGGAAGAGGTTTTTTCCAGAGAGGTGATTGAGGAGTATGCCCAAAAATATCAGGTCTGTCCCTTTGAACTGGCCTTGGACGGCAGCCTTTTTGCAGACGGAGTGATTGGCGACTACAACTATCTTTTCGACCCGCACGTCTATTTGAAGCGGTTTTTTGGAGAAGGAGGAGAGGGAAACAGCATCTTTCTAATCGATGAGGCCCATAATCTGGTCGACCGGGGAAGGGAAATATACAGCGCTGCTTTACAAAAAGAAGACTTCCTGGCCTTAAAAAAGAAGGTTAAACCCTATTCTTCCCGAATGGAAAAGAATCTGGAGAAGTGTAACCGGGAGCTTTTGTTATTGAAACGGGAAACCGAAAAGGTGAAGGAGTGGGAGGAGATAGAGGATTTCGTCCGGGCCCTGAACCGTCTTTCCGCAATCATGTCTGAATACCTTGAAAACCATAATGACACACCTGTCAGAGAAGAGGTTCTGGCCTTTTATTTCCAGGTTTCCCACTTTCTTTTTATCTATGATGGAATGCAGGATGACTATGTGATTTATACAGAATTGACCGAAGCGGACAACTTTGTGTTAAAGCTGTTTTGCGTTAATCCTGCCAGAAATCTGAAGGCCTGTATGAAAAAGGGAAGGAGCAGTATTCTTTTTTCAGCCACTTTACTGCCCATCCAATACTATAAGAAGCTGTTGGGAGGAGAGGAAGAGGATTATGAGATTTATGCCGGAAGCTCCTTTGACCCAAGAAGATGTGGATTATATATCGGAAGGGATGTCACCAGTAAGTATACAAGGCGCAGTCAGGAGGAGTTCTATCGTATTGCTGTTTATCTTCACCGTATTGTGGAGCAGAGGCAGGGAAATTATATGGTTTTCTTTCCTTCTTACGCCATGCTGGAGCAGATTTACGCCATTTTCCAGAAATATTTTAATCGGAAGGAAGAGGTGGAGTGCATCCGGCAAAAGGAATATATGAAAGAAGAAGAAAGAGAGGCCTTTTTGAAACATTTTACGGGAAATGAGCATCTAAATATACAGGAAAAGATTATGCTGCCGGTGGAATGGGAAGAAAGGAGCCTGCTGGGCTTCTGTATTATGGGCGGTATTTTCTCAGAGGGTATCGACTTGAAGCAGGACAGTCTGATTGGGGCCATTCTGGTAGGG
>JBNMJJ010000148.1:0-5939 GCA_050873745.1 Lachnospiraceae bacterium
ATCAATTTGGCCGCTGGCCAGCGGATAAACCAGTCCCCCCTGCTTGCAGACTAAATAGGATGCCGTAGTAAGAATCCTGTTATAGGGGCTGAATCCATCGCCAAACACTTCTGCCCCACCGTCCTTGGCCATAAGCGTAGTCAAATGTGCATTTTGCCATTTACCATCAAAATCCGGTACGCACTTTATTCCTTTATGGATGGAGTCCTCTACATCCTGCAGGGCAACTCCGGCAGCATTAACAACGGCTCCTAATTTCAGGCTTATGGTTTCTGTCAGTGTACAGCCCGGAGCATTGCAATGACCGAAATAGGAGATATTCTTATCCACTATACAATCCTCCTCAAATGCGACGGCTTTCTGATTAACGTATATTCCATGTGAATGATACATATCCAAATGCCTTGAATGGGAACCGTACATACACATAATCGGAGCGCCTCGAACCACATACTCCAACTCCCCATCCTTTGCCATCGCTTCAAACCGCTCTATCATTTGTTTCTTTTCTTCTTCCATCTTTTGCTGTTCAAATTGAGCACAAGCTTCTTCCCCTGAAATTAACACCTCTGCATTATCTGTAGACGGACGATAAATCATGTACTGTTCATATCCATATAAGGCCGCCAAATCAGAACACTCTTTTTCTATTGCTCTTCTTACTTCCTGGGTAAGCTTTTCCACAAATTCTTCGTTATCCCGTACATTATAACTTCCTTGTATCTCACATAGCTCTATCCGTAAATCTACCTTAGCCTGTATATCATCAAGCCTTCTTTCAACAATTGTGCTTTCATTTTCAAAACAGAGATTGTGATATACTCCCCTACAAACATCTTCATATAGTTCTGTATCTCCCCCTGCTTTCTCAATAATCTGTCTGAAATACTCTTTCGTTTTACCATCACTTTGCTCTATTTCTTCCGTTTCCTGATAAAAGGTCGGCTCCAACTCCCGAAATACTTCCTCTGCGGTCTTCGGTATTGGATAGTCCGCATCATAATTTATATATTCCATTTCCTTCTCCCTCACTTTCCGCCAATAAGCTGATGGATAACCTCTGCCTGATCCAGATAGGCACCATAAAGAATATACGCTTTTTCATTGCAGAACACCCTGAGCTGCTTTTCCACCCGTTCACTCTTTACCAGTTCTTTCAAAACTGGCTTTAAAATCATATAGTTTAGTACCGTTAGTCCCACCCGTAATTGTGAAAACTCCCCTGATTGTATCCGAATCATATTTTTTTTCATCTCTTCTGCCATGTTCCTATACTCCGTTTCCAAATCCCAAAACAGGCTGCTGCAATCCCAATAGCAATCTATTTCCTCCACATCCCGATAATATCCTTCATCATAAAAGTCCAGTTTAATCAGCATTTCCCCTGATAAAGCACCGCTTAATAAATAAGATAAGTGAATATAGCTAAGCCTTCCTTTCCTTCCGGAAGAAATACTTTCCTGCAGCTTATCCTTAACAGCTTCAACCGTGCTTACAAGGCCCTCTTCAAACTGCCCTCTTCTGTTTCTGAATAATTCCATTGACTTAATGCAGGTCCGCTCATAATATTCATAAAGCGCCCTCGTCATAAACTCTTTATACTGCTTTTTTCTCTCCTCACTGCTGATGAGAGAATATCCTATCTGTGCCATATATTCCTCCCTTTTTTCAAAGCCTCTCCGCCCTCCACAATACAGCAATTCAATTTTTTTCCTCCTCTTCTACCGGCAACAGACCAATATCGCACAGACCCATCCTCATCAGACTTTCCAACAAATCCAACCGAAGCATCACCCATATCCTGTTCTCATCCTGAAGATAGAAAGCAGGCACATCCTCAGGTATTCCTTCTTTAATGAAAATGCGGACTGTCTGCTTTTCCCCCGGTTCACCCTCTATTTTTACACTGCCTTTTATCCTCCGAAAAGAGGGGCAATAATAGTTTTCGGTATGGCGTGTTTTTTCCTCCATCAACATAAAATGAGTATGGAGTGGCTTTTCCACAAACTGCAGAATACTCTTCCACAGATTTTCTTTAAAAAGTGGAAGTGGGTCCAAAAGTATTTCCGGATAATCCATATATTCTTTATGCTTTATCTGCATAAGCACCCTGGATGGAAAACGATACATCCGGTCATTCACAAAATCCTGGACATTTACGGATTGATAGAAGTTTAAAATCTCTATTTCTCCTGTAAATCCCTCCGTTTTCTCAAGAAGATAAAATTTCATCCTGCCGCCTCCTTTATCTGATGAATAATCTCTGCCTGCTTCAATTTCAGTTGGTAATAATTTTAGCATAGCATATTTAATAGCTTAGTGCCTGAAAATAGCGAAATTAGTATACGTTTGCGGCGAAATTCGAATTTTTTCCAAAAAAAGAAGAGCGCAGTTCCAAACACCGAACTGCTCTCTTTCTTTGCCAGCTATATCCCTAAACATACATCAGCAATCTAACTTCAAATAATTTTTCATCATGTGTAAATTCCATAGTTCCGTTATAGGTATCTACAACCCGTTTTACACTGCGAAGCCCTATTCCATGATTTTCCCTGTCTGCCTTAGTCGACAGGAATTTTTCTTCCCTTTTCTCAATTTTTCCACTATGGCTGTTCTGTACACGGACAAACAGCATCCCCTTACTATAATTAATTTTAACATCTAACAATTTCTCTTCCGATTCTTTTGCTGCATAGATGGCATTTTCCAATAAATTTCCAAGAATCGCATTTAAATCAAAAGCCCTTATCTTCAATTCTTTCGGCATATTAATTTCATAGGATACCTTTTTTAATACTGTCTGTGCTTTATTCAACAAATAATTGAGCAAACTGTCTATATCTTTATTTCCGCTTCCCGAGTATTCCTCCCTGTTTTCTATAAACCCCTGCATTTGGCTTATGTAATCTGCTAATTCCTTACTTTTATTCTGCTTTGCCATTGCGTATAATTCATTCATGTGGTGCTTCATATCATGACGAAGCACGCTTATTTTTTCTTCTGTTCTCATCATCACATCCAACTGATGGGAATAACTGGCTATCTGACGTTCAAAAAGGATATTGTCCTGAAGCCGCTCATAGGTGTCTATAAGCGCATCGTACAGAAAAAAGATAATTAAATTTATCAGCAATATACCTGAACTGACTGTAATCATAATGATTCGATTGTTTAGAGAAAAAATTACCATACTATGAAAAACAGCTATACTCACTACCGGAATAATCATTAATATACTCCAATATGGCGGTGTAACATTCTTCGTTCTTCTCTTTACAATGTATCTTTCAATAATGTATTCACATATACCTATCAAAAAGACGGTAACGTATGGTGCTACCTCATTATAGGCTTCTCCCGCCTGATAATCTGCCAGAAAAAACACAGATAAAACATCACAGATAAAATTGATACCATAAATTAAAACGGTTACTAATATTTTCTTTTTCTGTTCTCCTACATAAAACCATGTTAATAAATACAACATGACTAAATTGCATACAATATTTACCCAGAGGGACGTAAAGATGAAATTCATTCCCATAGTGACAAGAAAGAACAGGCCATAAGCTGCCCTCAATCCTTTTTTTGCTTTTTTCTCCGGGAAAAAAGTATTGAAAAACTTATATGTAATAAAGGTCCTAAACAAATTTGTAGTAATAGCTGTAATCATTTCAAACATAGTTATTTCTTCTCCCAATGGCGTTTAAGAATCTGCTCCCGAACCGCCTTTCTGTACATTGCACTAATTCCAAGTATCTTTTCTCCATCCATATCCTCTATGGTTACCGTTTCATAATTAAATGCTGTTACATAATCCATATTAATCAGGTAGGACTGATGGATTAGAATAAAATTTGAGGGTACTTTCTCCACAAGATCACGTAATTTTGCCCGAAACATTACCTCGCCGTCCCTCTTTACAATCTTAATTTTTTTATTATCACTGATAAAATAACGAATATCCTTATACCTGACTCTATAATATTCTCCTCTGATTCGGTAATCAAAGGTTTGATTTTTCACTCCATATTCCCTGATACAATGTTCCAAAATTTCTTCTATTTTTACAGCATTTAATGGCTTAATCAGGAAATCAATGGGCTGAATGCGAAAAAGGCTCATTACATAATCCTTCTTTGAAGAAATAAAAATAATCATCATCTCTCTATTTCCCATTATATCTCGAATGTACTGTCCTACCTCTATCCCTGTTGTACTTAATAATTGTATATCCAGAAATAATATATCCAGCAACTCTTCCTGATGTAAATAAGAACATAATTCCTCACCACTGTACCAGGTATGAACATCAAATTCTATTTTTCTTTTTTCTCCATATACATAAATGATTTCCTTTAGATGTTCACAAGTATATTTTTCATCATCACAGACCCCCACATAAAACATCTGCTTTTCCTCCGTTGTCTTCCTATATTGTACTCATCTGATATTCATTTTTCAACTCGATATTACAAAATTCAAATTAGAAATTTCCCTCCCTCCAACTGTACCCTATCCCGTACACCGTTTTAATATACTCCTGTGCCCCCAGCTTATCCCGCAGCCGTTTGACCGTAACGGAAAGAGCATTTTCATCCACATATTCTGCGCTGTCCGTCCAAATCCGGTCAACCAGCTCACTGCGGCTCAAAATCGCTCCCCGGTTCTCCACCAAAAGCTGCAAAAGCTTTTGCTCTGTTCTGCTTAAACTTACCGCTTCACCACCCACCAAAAAGCGAAGCTGGGAAAAGTCAAAAGTAAAATGCTCTATCTGGAAAATATGCTCCTTTGCAGACACAGCAGCCTTCCTCAACTGTGTGTTGACTCTGGCCCTGAGGACCGACAGAGAAAAGGGCTTGGTAATATAATCATCCGCTCCCTGCTCCAATCCATCCACAATATCCATATCCGTATCATTTGCTGTCAGCAAAATTACCGGCAGACTGGGAGTGACTTTTTTTATCTGAGAAAGAAATTCCAGTCCGCTCCCATCAGGCAGATTAATATCCAGAAGCACTAAGGATATATCTGTGCATATAATCTGCTCCCGGGCAGTTTTGATATTCTGAGCAGAAAATACTTTCCGGTTTTCGGCCTGCAAAGCCTTACACAGCCCCTGATTCAAACCTTTATCATCCTCTACAATTAACAGTTGTTCCATTTTCTTTTCTCCTTAGACGATTCCTGTTATCCACATTGTCCGCAGACATTTTTCTCTAAATTATCCCATTATTCCAGGTAAGGTGTCAAGCTGTCCAACATTGACAAAAAAAGAACATGCAACCTGAAAAATTGCATGTTCAAATGGGTGCTTATCCTTTTTACCGGCCTATTTTTCCCCCAGCATCTCCTCAATGAAAATTCCATACCCTCTGGTGGGGTCATTTACCATCACATGGGTGACTGCTCCCACCAGTTTGCCATCCTGGATAATGGGGCTTCCGCTCATTCCCTGAATGATTCCTCCTGTAATCTCCAATAGCTCGGGGTCTGTTACCTTGATTTCCAGCCCCCGGTTTATTTGACTGTTTTCTGCATTTACCTTCAAAATTTCAATATCATAGTAGGCAGGCGTAGTAGAAAGGGTGCAGAGAATCTGGGCAGGACCTTCTGAAATCTCCTGTTTCAGAGCCAGCGGCAGAGCCTCCTGCACTGTATCTGTATTCAGATTATCTTTTTCTATTTTACCATAAATTCCCCGGGTACTGTTCTGCAAAATTTCCCCCAGCTTGTTCTTCTTAGCATAAGCAATAATGCCGCTCAGTTCTCCCGGCTTTCCCGGAGTTCCTTTATTCACCGATATTATATCTGTTTTGTAAAGTCCTCCATCCTCCAGTTCCATCAGACTGGCCGTATCAATGTCATTTATTCCGTGGCCCAGGGCCCCGAAATATCCGTTTTCATCTACAAAAGTCATGGTTCCGATTCCCTGGGCA
>JBNMJJ010000149.1:0-5909 GCA_050873745.1 Lachnospiraceae bacterium
GACCTGTAAAAGAAGCGTAGATTTACCGATTCCCGGGTCTCCTCCCACTAAAAGAAGGGAACCTGGCACAATACCGCCTCCCAGTACCCTGTCCAACTCTTCAATTCCAATGGATATTCTGTCTTCCTTCACCAACGCAACAGCAGACAGAGTGGAGGGCTCTTTTCTCTCCACCCTGCCTGCTGACTTGCCGGAAGGGGAAATAACCATCTCTTCTACCAGACTGTTCCAGGCCCTGCAGCCAGGGCACTGCCCCAGCCACTTAGTAGACTCAAACCCACATTCCTGGCAGAAAAAAACCGTATTCTTCTTCGCTTTTGCCATTATTTCCTCCGTTTTGCCGCCGTCCAACGGCGGACGTCTTCAACACCACCGTCTTTCCCGCTGCTTATGCCTTACGAACCTCTACTATAACCGCCTGACCCTCCGTAGGTTCCACGCTGACATTCAGTTTGCCCCCCAGATGGGTCTCCATAACGCCGATGCTTTCTCCCTGAACAATTACTTCATAGGCCGTCTGCTCTGCCAGTCCGAGAATAATCTGCGTATCTTCCGCCGCTTCTACCTGAAAGGACATTCCCTCTTCTGTTTCTCTGAAATTTTTCACACTCGTACCGGGCACAGATTCATATAAAAACATGCCGTTTTTCTCCAATTTAGTCATGGTCTTATAGGTCTTCACCTTAAGCAGGTCACCCTGATAAGCAAAATCCTCAGCCTTTGCCTTTTCCTCCAGATGGTGATTTCCAAAGCTTAAACTCTGGTCCCCTTCAATACGAATAATCTCTGCTGTTGACATTTTCTTTTGTCCTCCTGAATTTTCTTCTGCATTTCGCCGTTTTTCATGCCTGCCTTGGCAAGCTGCTTTGTCAGGCTCTATTTTACGTTAAACTGAATTTTTTTCTCCTTTAATCCTGCAGTTACCTGGTCCCCGGCCTTCACCCTTCCTGCCAGAATCTCTTCTGCCAGAGGGTCCTCCAGAGCGGTAAGCACTCCCCGTTTCAGAGGTCTTGCTCCCATCTTGGCATCTGCATAATGCTCCACAATATACTGCTTTACTGCCGGCGTCACCGTCAGGCTGATGTCAAGCTGCTTTTCGCACCGCTTCACCAAATCGGATAAAATCAAGGTCACAATCTCTTTCATTTCCTCCTTCGTCAAAGGATGGAAAACCATAATTTCATCTATACGGTTAATAAACTCCGGTTTAAAAAGCTTCTTTACCTCTTCCATAACATTGCTCTTCATCCGGTCATAATCCCGGTTCTCATCTCCCGATACCCCAAAGCCGAGACTTTTAGGCTCCACAATACGATTTGCCCCTGCATTTGAGGTCATAATCAGGATGGTGTTCTTGAAACTTACCTTCCTTCCCTTGGAGTCCGTAATATGACCGTCATCCAGCACCTGTAAAAGCACATTGAATATATCCGGATGCGCCTTTTCTATTTCATCGAACAAAATGACGGAATAAGGGTTCTGTCTCACCTTTTCCGACAACTGCCCGCCTTCATCGAAGCCCACATAGCCCGGAGGCGAGCCAATCATTTTGGATACGGAATGGCTTTCCATATACTCCGACATATCCACGCGGATAAGGGCATCCTCACTTCCAAACATGGCTTCTGCCAGAGCCTTGCTTAACTCCGTTTTTCCCACACCTGTAGGGCCTAAAAACAGAAAAGAACCGATAGGCTTTCCGGGGTCCTGCAGCCCCACACGTCCCCGCCGCATAGCCTTGGAAACGGCAATAACCGCCTCCTTTTGACCGATAACCCTTTTGTGCAGGACGGATTCCAGCTTTAACAGCCGTTCACTTTCCTTTTCCGCCAGCTTCTTCACCGGAATTTTGGTCCAGGCAGCCACCACCTGGGCAATATCCTCCTGGGTCAGCTCCTGGGGCCGTTGTTCCTCTCTGCGGGCAAGGGTTCTTTTCTGCTTCTCCAGCTTTGCCGTCAGCTCCTTCTGGCGCCGTTTGCATTCTCCCGCACGGGCAAAGTCATGGGCCTTCAGCCAGCCCTCCATCTGCTCTTCCTGTTCTTTAATCTCCTCTTCCAGCCTGCGAATGGCCTCCGGCTTTACCTGCTTTCCAAGGCTCATTGCGGCAGCCGCTTCATCCATTAAATCAATGGCTTTATCCGGCAGATTCCGGTCATTAATATATCTGGTGGAAAGCTGTACGGCAGCCTGTATGGCTTCATGGCTGATTTTCACTCCATGATGCTTTTCATACTGCCCCTTTATTCCTTCCAGAATCGCCACAGCCTCTTCCTGCGTAGGTTCTTCTACGGTTACCGGCTGAAAACGCCTTTCCAGGGCAGCATCCTTTTCAATATGGCGGCGGTACTCCCCAATCGTGGTGGCGCCAATCATCTGCATCTCACCCCGGGCAAGGGCAGGCTTTAAAATATTGGAAGCATCAATAGCTCCTTCCGCCCCTCCGGCGCCAATAAGGGTATGAATTTCATCCATAAAAAGAAGGACGTTTCCTTCCTCCCGGACTTCCCGCATCAGCCTTTTAATCCGCTCTTCAAATTCTCCCCTGTACTTGCTTCCGGCTACCATCCCGGATAAGTCCAGGGTCAAAAGACGTTTATCCCGCATGGAAGGGGGAACTTCTCCCTCTACGATTCTCTGAGCAAGGCCTTCCACAATGGCGGTTTTTCCCACTCCCGGCTCTCCCACCAGACAGGGGTTATTCTTGGTTCTTCTGCTGAGAATCTGGATGACTCGCTGAATCTGCGTTTCTCTTCCTACAATTCTGTCCAGTTTTCCTGCTCTGGCAAGAGCCGTCAAATCCCTGCTATACTGCCGCAGAGCCGAATTTTCTCTCTTTTTGCCCTTTTTGGACAAATCCTCTTTATACAGATTTCCATCCTCTCCTATGGCCACCAGCAAGTCTATATACAGCTTCTGCGGCTGAAAACCCAGGGTATTCAACAGCCTAAAGGCTACATTGTCTCCCTCTTTGATAATGGCCATCAGAATATGCTCCGTCCCCGTCAAAGCGGAGTGGAATCTGGCCGCCAAAGCATGGCTTTCCTCTAATACGGATAAAGCTCTGGGGGAATATCCGCTTTTTTCTTTAGTAAGAACTTCTATGTCAGGTGCGATTAAATCCTGGATTACTTCCAAAATCCCCTCCGGCTCCACACCGTTTTCCGATAGAACCTGAGCGGCTACTCCCGTATGCTCCTGGGCCAGACCTACCAGAATATGCTCTGTGCCCACATAGGTCTGATGCAGCCGTCTGGCTGCTCTTGCTGCAAGTACCAAGGCTGTTTTCGCTTTATCTGTAAACTGTCCCTGCATGCTGTCCTCCTGCTTCCTTTACCATTTTTGCCCCTGAAAACTATGAATCATAGCTATCATACAACTCATCCATAAGAGCGTGCATCTCCTCGCGGGAGATATTTTTACATCTTCCTTTTGCAATGATGACCCTCATCTCTTCCTTCATATCCTCTTTTGCCTGGATTTTATCGATGTCCAGGGCGATGACTGCCCCATGTCTTCTGTCCACTTTTAAGAAGCCTTCCTGACGCAGTACCGAGTATGCCTTGTTTACGGTGTGCATATTAATCCCGATTTCGTCGGCAAGCTGGCGCACGGAAGGAAGGGACTGTCCCTCATGAAAATGAGAAGCGGCTATTCCTAAAATAATCTGATTCCTCAACTGCATGTATAACGCTTCATCACTGTTAAAATCAATTTCAATGTACATCATGTCGGATTCCTCCTGTCTTAGGGAAAAGGAACCGGATACCGGCCCTTTTCCCACTTGGTTTATAGGTCTAAAAATTCAAATTCCATATCATCATCCAATTCCAGAAAATCCTTGGACTGCCAGGATTTATTCTCTTCCAAACGGCTTCTTGTTCCGGTTTTGGAAGAGGTCTTCACTGTTGCCCTTACCGGCTCCTCCTCTTCTTCCTCCACAGAGACAGACCTGACTGCCCTTTTTCTGCCCAAACGGGCTTTGGAGGTTCTTACGGGAACTTCCTCCTCCTCATCTTCCTCTTCTTCTATCTCTGTTTCGTACTCGTCCTCATCCTCTTCTTCATCTTCATATTCTTCGTAGGAATCACGGAGCTTAAATAAAAGAATGGTTACTGTAACTACCAATAAAACCAGAACCACCGCCATAGCAATCACGATGATTTTCATGGTGGAAAGTTGCTTGTTTTCTGTCTGCTGATTTTCCTGAATCTGGGTCACCGCAGTCAAAATCTGGGTCAGACTCCAGCTCTTTCCCTGGATGTTATCAAAAAGATACCAGTCCCATTCTCCGTTTTCATTTTCCATATATTTCAGATTATAGTCCTCATTAGCCGGTGCAGGCTCCCCCTGGGGCTCGGTTACCGGCTCTTCTTCTGCCGGTTCCGGAGCTTGGGCAGTTTCCACTACCTCCAGATAGTCTTCCCGAATAAAACCGTTGACGGTTTTATCCGCCTCATTATAGCTAATCTGATACCACAGCATATCCTCTCCGTCACGGGCTTCGCCGGATACGCTGACCTGGGTATTGGCCTCTGCACTAGTTACTATATCATAAGTGGTTCCTGCCCCTTTTCTCACCCTTACCTTTTCCTTTACTCTGGCGGTAAGAACCTGAGATTGGGCAACCCCTTCCGTGGTTCCTTCCTGGGAGCCGGCCTCATTCGTCCCTTCATTGCCTGCTGCTGCCCCGGCGCTGCTGTTTCCTCCTCCTACAGTGGTCAGGTTTCCTCCGCTGCCCACAGTCGTCTTATTCCCGCCGCCTTGGGCACTGGCTACCTCTCGTATATTTCCACTTTCCTCTACTACAGCAGCCTCACCCCGGGCAAAAACAGCAATAGACTGCTCCTGCCAGATAAACAGGGCAAAAGCTAAAGAAAACAGGGTTGTCACTATACGAAAAGAATAGCTGTTTCTTTTTTCTTTCCTCTTTAACATATGCTCTCCTCATTCTTTTCTTATGCTTCGTCAACAGTAAGGCCAAATTCCGATTATGCTTCGTCTATGGCCTTTCCAATATCGTTACGCATATATTTATTCTCAAAGTCTACCCATTTTGTTGCTTCATAAGCATTTTTACGGGCTTCTTTCAGATTTTTTCCTTTTGCGGTAATGCCTAAAACTCTGCCGCCGTTGGTTACTATGCCTTCTTCGGTCAACTTCGTTCCTGCATGGAAACAATAGTAGCCCTCTTTACCCTCAAAGGCAGAAAGCCCCTGAATCAGCTTGCCTTTTTCATAGGCCAGAGGATACCCTTCAGAAGCCAGTACCACACAGACTGCCGCATTCTCCTCAAATTCCAGCTCAACAGCATCCAGCTTCCCTGCAATGCAGGCCTCTATTACTTCGATTAAATCGTTCTTCATTCTGGGCAAAACCACCTGAGCCTCCGGGTCGCCGAAGCGGGCATTATACTCCAATACCCTGGGGCCGTCAGCGGTCAGCATCAGGCCAAAGAAAATGATGCCCTTAAAGGTGCGTCCCTCCTCCGCCATAGCGTCCACGGTAGCCTGATAGATGTATTTTTTGCAAAATTCGTCCACTTCCTTCGTGTAAAAAGGACTGGGCGAAAAAGTTCCCATTCCTCCTGTATTCAGTCCCTCATCGCCATCCTTGGCCCGTTTGTGGTCCTGGGCAGAGGTCATGGTTTTGATGGTTTTTCCGTCCACAAAGGAAAGCACGGACACTTCACGTCCGGTCATAAATTCCTCAATGACCATACGATTACCTGCACAGCCAAACTGCTTATCCAGCATAATAGACTTCACACCAGCCTTTGCTTCTTCCAGTGTCTGACAGATCAGTACACCTTTTCCAAGTGCAAGTCCATCTGCTTTTAATACAATCGGGAACTTTGCCGTCTCCAGATATTCCAATGCTTTCTCCGGATCGTCAAAATTCTCATATGCAGC
>JBNMJJ010000150.1:0-5877 GCA_050873745.1 Lachnospiraceae bacterium
GCTTAGCCCCTTCCTCAACCTGGTCCAGAAGGATTGCCACTTCATTCGGGTCCAGCCGCACGATTTCCCTGGCATGGAGTTTGGGCATGGAGACCAGGGCCGCAGGATTGGTCCTGATTAATTCATTACGGAAGAAGAAGTTGTAAAAGCTCCTTAATGAAGCCAGCTTCCTGCTTTTTCCCCGTTCTTCGTTGGTAACATCCGTTTTTCCTTCTTCCCCGTTTTCCTTACTGTAAAGGGAAAGATACTCCAGATACTCCTCAATATCCTCCCGGCTGATTTTATCCAATATATCCAAAGGATAGTCTAAAACATCCATAGTTTTACCGATTTTATGGTGGGTATGAATATACTCAAAAAAAATTCCCAAATCATAGGCATAGGCAATCTTGGTCCTGCTTCCGTATACGTTATCCATTCCCCGAAAGAACTGGCGGCAGAAGGAGGGGAGAGTATCTAACAGTTCCCTGAGCTTACGAATATTATCTTTATTCACCTTATCATGATAATTACTGGATTTTTCCATTTTAACCTCCATCCCGAAGCATTTATGCTGAAGGAATGCACACGAATCAATCAAAGATTCGTGCAGCGGAATAATTTTTTCACAGCTTAATTATAGCATAATCAGACTAAAAATCAGTAATAATGTTAAAAAAATATACAAAAACCAGAAAACCGTGCTATACTGTATACAAGCTACTTAAAGGAGGAGACTAGTTTGAAATTTCGTTGGGATAAAAAATATCTGTATTGGGGATTAACCGCCTTTTTTGTTCTTGTGGGATGTATTGGCGTAATCTATTTTCTCTTTAACGGTTCTATTTTAAAATCCAATGTTAAAAGGATGCTCACCATCCTTATGCCTATCATTGATGGCTTTATCATTGCCTATTTATTGGCGCCTTTAGTCGATTTTATTGAGAAAAAGCTGCTTTTTCCCTTATATAAAAAGACCAATCTCAAAATGGATAAAAAATTAGAAAATCGCACCAGGGTTTATTCCATTTCCCTTACCTTTATATTGGCTATTTCTTTGCTCTACAGCTTTATTCAATTCGTTATTCCGCAGGTATATGAAAGTATTATCAGCATTGTAGGGCAGTTGCCCACATACTACAACAATTTAATTACCGCTTTAGACACGCTGTTCAGAGAAAATCCCGAAATGGAACAGTACGTTGCGGACATCTTCAGCCGATTCTCCAATTTGAACCGGGATTTATTAAGCAGTATAAACAGTATTGTACAGACCCTTTCCCAAAGTGTTATTTCCTTATTCAGAGAAATTCTCAATCTGGTGATAGGCTGCATTATCTCCATTTACCTGCTGTTCAGCAAGGAACGTTTTATCGCTCAGAGCCGAAAAATAATCTACGCCTGCTTTGAAAGGTCTACCGCCAATAATATTATTTCAGATTTGAAAATGATTAACCGTACCTTTGGCGGCTTCATCAGCGGAAAGCTTCTGGATTCCATCATCATTGGAATACTTTGTTATATCTGCATCAGCATTATCGGAACGCCATATCCATTGCTGATTAGTGTGATTGTGGGGGTAACTAATGTGATTCCCTATTTTGGCCCATTTATCGGAGCCATCCCCAGTGCAATCCTGATTCTTATGGTAGACCCAATCGAATGTATTTATTTCGTCATTTTTATTCTGGTTTTACAGCAATTTGACGGAAATATCCTGGGGCCTAAGATTTTAGGCAATTCCATAGGAATATCCGCATTCTGGATTATTTTTTCCGTTACCGTATTCGGCGGATTGTTAGGCGTTATCGGAATGGTTATCGGCGTACCTTTGTTTGCAGTCATTTATAATTTGTTCAACCGGTATATACGCAAGCGCCTGAAACGAAAGGGTTATCCGGTAGAAACGGACAACTACAAGAACATTGCCAAAATGGACGAGCAAAACCATATCATAACCGAACAAACTATTCGTTAAAGTGTTCTTTTGCGAATAGTTGTATCTGTCGGTTTAGCTGCTCTTTCTGAACCCGAAGGCCGATATTCAATGGGTTGACTATATAATTACCTTTAACGAATAGCCACATTGAACTGAAAATTTGAAAAATTTACCGATTTTGTACAGATAAAAACCAAACATAAAAAACCAGGGAACCATATCATAATACACATGGTTCCCTGGTTTTAAAAAAATATTGAACAGGTTAGTTCTTAATAACCCAGATTTTCCTTAATCAGAACGATTTCATAATCACAGCCGCCGGGTTTTCGCCAAAAAACCGTAAGTCCCCGGCAAATTCTTTCCGGGCTGTTGCAGTCATAGCATTTGTCCCCCTTAATAGCACAGGGAGTTTTTCGGTTGAGCCGTTTACAGTTCAACGGAGCTGCCACGTTTCTGGCCCGATAAAGGGCCTGTTCGTAATCAGGGGCAATCTTATTCATCCCAACCACCAAATAGACCTTCCTGGGCCCGTAAAGGGTGGCTGAAATACGGTTGCAGGTTCCGTCTATATTAATTACCTCCCCGGTTTCGGCAAGCCCATTCACCGAAGAAAAATAGATTCCGGCCCGGTGAGCCAGTTCCCGCATTTCCTGGTCCGTTTTTCCCTCAATGGGCTTCCAGGGCCAGTATACCTTATTATGTGTTGCCAGCTTTTCATAGAGCCCCATTTCCTGAATGGTCACGGAACCCCCGATACCTACCTCCTTTTGGTCAATAGCTGCATCCAGATAGAAAAGGGCATCTTTGGCCGTATCAAAACAGGACACCTGAAATCCTCTTTTTTCCAGATTATCCTTCACAAGGGTAAAATCCATCCTAATCTCCTTCCCACGCCAAAGCGGCATAAAATGCTGATTTTCCTTGGCTTCATCTGGCTTCAAAGTCTTCAACCGCCTGAATAATCAGCTTAATCGTTCCTTCCATACCGAATTTCGAGCTGTTGAGGCATAAATCATAACTGTCTGCCCTTCCCCATTTCTTGGAGGAATAATAGTTGTAATAGCGTTGACGCTGCTTATCCTTTTTCACCATCATGTCCCGGGCCTTTTGCTCGGTTAAGTCGTATTTTTTCATAATGCGCTGGATTTTCGTCTCTTCTTCTCCATAAATAAACAGATTCAGACAGTTTTTATAATCACTGAGGGCATAATCCGCACATCGTCCGACGATGACGCAGGGAGCTTCATCCGCCATCTTCTTAATGGTATCAAACTGGGCCAGAAAGACCTTGTGGCTGATGGGCATATCCATAAACGAAGAAGCATTATAACCGAAGGAATAGGTATCCATAACCAGATTATACAAAAAGGAATTGGTGGGACGCTCGTCATGGCTTTCAATCATTTCCTGACAAAATCCACTCTCCTTCGCTGCCCTGGACAATAGCTCCTTATCATAACAGTTAATTCCAAAATGCCTGGCCACTCTTTCACCGATTTCCCGGCCTCCTGAGCCAAACTGTCTGCCTATCGTAATTATTGTATTCATATGCAAGCACCACCTTTTTTATAAAATCACTTAATGATATGCAATCACTTAACTATACAAATAGTTTACCTGAATTACCAGAAAATTTCAATTAATTTCCGACAAATTCCAATAGAGAATATAACAGTTCAGCCTTTAGCTTTGCTGTCACTCCAAATACACACAAAATGTTGCTAAAGAATAACTATTTTTGCCCCAATTTAGCCAAAAGCGCCCTGAAATACTCTGGCAGGGGTGCAATAGTTTCCACATAATGGCCATCCCTTGGATGATGAAAGCCCAAAAGATAAGCATGCAGGGTCTGCCCCTGGAGCTTAAACCGGTTTTTGGCGTCTCCATATACCTCATCTCCCAGCAGAGGGTGTCCCAAAGAAGACAGATGTACACGAATCTGATGGGTTCTTCCGGTTTCCAACTGGCATTCAATATAAGTGGCGCTTTGAAGCCTTTCCAGCACCTTTACTCTGGTAACGGCTGCTTTTCCGTTTTTCTGGTTTACGGCCATCCTTTTGCGCTCAGTGGGATGCCTTCCTATGGGAGCGTCAATCCGGTACTCATCCTCCTTCAGCACACCCATACAGATTGCCCTGTACCGGCGCAGAATAGAATGCTCCTTCAACTGCCCGGCAATGGATTCATGGGCCAGGTCATTTTTACAGGCAATTAATGAGCCTGTGGTATCCTTGTCAATCCGGTGGACGATTCCCGGCCGCATTACCCCGTTGATACCGGACAAACTGTCTTTGCAATGGGCCAGAAGGGCATTTACCAAAGTATCGCTATAGTGGCCCGGGGCGGGATGCACCACCATTCCCTTGGGCTTATTGACCACGATAACGTCCTCATCCTCATAAAGGACGTCTAAAGGGATTGTTTGGGGTAAAATCTCCGGCTCCACACTCTCCGGCAAGTGAAATTCCACTTCCTCTTCCGGGCGCAGCATATAATTTGCCTTTACCCTTTTCCCGTTTACCGTCACCTTTTGCTCCTGTATCATCTTTTGCAGATAGGAACGGGATAAAAATTCCAGATTCTGGCTTAAAAATTTATCGATTCTTATGCCTTCCCATTCATCCCCTACCTGAAACTTATAAACATCCATAGACTATTCGCTCTCTTCTGCCCTTTTCTTCCGGACGGATAAAAATTCCAGTTCCTCTTCCTTATAGTAGAATAAAAGAACCACCGCCAAAAGCACACAGGCCACAGAAACATAAATATCCGCCACATTAAAAATAGGGAAATTGATTAACACAAAGTAGAAAAAGTCCACCACATACTCCAGCCTGATGCGGTCAATCATATTTCCTACCGCACCGGAAGCGATTAACACCAAAAGAAGATGCATCCAGACATATTTCCTGCCCTCCGGTATTTTAAACAGCACATAGATAATGGCAATCAGAATGGCAGAGGCAATGAACACAAAAAAGACCTTCTGATTCTGCAGCATGCCGAAGGCTGCTCCCCTGTTTTCCAGATAATTTAATTCAAAAACCCCCTCAATAACGGGAATTGCGGGCTGCCCCTTTAAATGAAGCACTGCAAGATACTTAGTATACTGGTCCAGGCCAATCAGTAAAAACATCATCAAAAAATCCATGAATAAAATCCATTTTCCTCTATTACTGCTCTTCATCCCGGTAAATAATCTCCTCTATTCCATTTATTATTTCTTCCTCGGTTACGCTTTTGTCGATAATTGCCTTTCCGATTTTTTTCAAAAGAATGAATTTAATCTGTCCCTGTTCCATCTTCTTATCCGATTTGGTCAGAGCAAGGATTCTGTCCGCCTCAATATTCTCAATGCTGATGGGAAGCCGGAAGGGAACAAACATATCCCGCACCTCTATATACTCTTCCATAGAAAGATACCCTTTTTTCCAGGAAATAAACGCAGCCGCAACGCTTCCCAGCGCAACGCACTCTCCATGAAGAAGGGCAAAATTCATGTATTTTTCAATGGCATGCCCAATGGTGTGGCCAAAGTTAAGCAATGCCCTCTCTCCCTGCTCTGTAGGGTCCTTCTCCACCACCTCTTTTTTTATCTGGCAGCTTCGGTAAATCATTTCTTCCAGAACAGACGAATCCCTCTCGTCAATTTCATAAAACTTACTAATCATCCACTCATAAAACGAGGCGTCCTTAATCAGGCCGTATTTCATCACCTCCGCAAAACCATTATAAAACTGACGGTTATCCAAAGAAGCTAATACGGCTGTATTAATGTACACCAGACGAGGCATTTTAAATGCGCCCACCATATTTTTATACTGGTCAAAATCTACCCCCGTTTTGCCTCCGATACTGCTGTCTACCTGCGCCAAAAGTGATGTCGGGATTTGCACAAAACGGATACCGCGTAAGTAGGTTGCTGCCGCAAATCCGGTCAGATCACCGACAACACC
>JBNMJJ010000151.1:0-5838 GCA_050873745.1 Lachnospiraceae bacterium
AATCTGGATGCTTCTTTTTATACCTGCCGGCTGGCCGTCCCTCCCATGGTGCAGAGAAAAAAAGGCCGCATTATTCATATTTCTTCCATATGGGGAAATACCGGTGCCAGCATGGAGGCTGCCTACTCCGCTTCTAAAGGGGGTATCAACAGCCTGACCAAAGCCCTGGCCAAGGAACTGGCTCCCAGCAATATCCAGGTCAACGCCATCGCCTGCGGAATCATCGATACCGAAATGAACTCCAATCTTACCCAGGAAGACATCCAGTCCATTATCGAAGAGATTCCGGCCAACCGTTTGGGATGCCCTTCTGAAGTAGCGGATTTGGCCCTGCTCCTTGCCCACGCCCCCGAATACCTGACAGGGCAGATTATCACCCTGGACGGCGGCTGGACCTGAACCTTTTTTGTCAAAAAAGAGGCTGCGGTGAAACAGCTCACCACAGCCTCTTATATATCGTCCTCTAAACCACCAGGGGAAGAACGCCCAAAAGGCGTTCTTCCGCATGAGACTTAGAAGTTCTTTGCGAAACAGCATTTGCTGTGAGCATTAGAACTTCTTCTCATGCTCATTCCAACTCAAAAGCCCCTGTATACAACTGATAATAGGTTCCCTTCTGAGCCAGCAGTTCTTCATGGTCTCCCCGTTCAATAATCCGTCCCTGTTCCAGAACCATAATGGCCTGGCTGTTGCGAATGGTGGACAAACGATGGGCAATCACGAATACCGTTCTTCCTATCATCAGGTTATCCATTCCCTCCTGAACCAGACTTTCCGTCCGGGTATCAATGGAGGAGGTTGCCTCATCCAGAATCATTACCGGAGGGTCTGCCACCGCCGCCCGGGCGATGGATAAAAGCTGCCTCTGTCCTTGGGAAAGGCTGGAGCCATTACCTGTAAGCATAGTCTGATAACCTTCCGGCAGTCTGGTGATAAAGCTGTGGGCATTGGCCAGCTTCGCCGCCGCAATACACTCTTCATCACTGGCCTCCAGCCGGCCGTAGCGGATATTTTCCATAACCGTTCCGGTAAACAGATTCACATCCTGTAAAACCACACCCAGAGAACGCCGCAAATCCGGCTTTTTGATTTTACTGATATTAATTCCGTCATAGCGGATTTTTCCATCCGTAATATCATAGAATCGGTTAATCAGGTTGGTAATGGTGGTTTTTCCTGCACCGGTCGCCCCTACAAAGGCTATCTTCTGTCCCGGCTTTGCATAAAGCGAGAGGTCGTGAAGCACCTCTTTTTCCGGCACATAGCCAAAGTTTACATGCTCCAGCACCACATCCCCCTTCAGCTCCTCATAGGTGATGCTGCCATCCGCCTTATGGGGATGCTTCCAGGCCCATATTCCGGTGGGGCGGTCTGCCTCCACCAATTCCCCCTGATTGTTCCATTTTGCATGAACCAGAGTAACGTAGCCCTCATCCTCTTCCGGCTCTTCATCCATCAGGGCAAAAACCCTTGCCGCACCGGCCAGCCCCATCGTCACCATGGAAACCTGCATGGACATCTGCCCTATGGTCTGGGAAAGCTGTCTGGACATTCCCAGGAAACTAATGATTATTCCGGCAGTAATCGTTCCTCTTCCGGATAGCCCCAGGTTGGGCGCTCCCACCGATACCAGTATTCCTCCTACAACTGCCAGAAGAACGTACATCAGATTTCCCACATTATGCAAAATGGGCATCAATACATTACCCGCCTGATGGGCCTTTTCCCCGGCGGCAAAAAGCTGTTCATTCAGCCCGACGAAATCCTCCTTGCTTTCTTCCTCATGGCAGAATACCTTAACCACCTTCTGCCCTTCCATCATTTCTTCAATAAAGCCTTCTTCATGGGCCAGGGCTTTCTGCTGCTCCATCATATAACGAGCGCTGGCGCTTCCGAACTTTTTCGTAATCGTCACCATTATTCCGATAAAAATCCACACGGTTATGGTCAGCCAGATGCTGTAATAAAGCATCATCACAAACATAGAAAGCACCGACAGGCTGGACTGAATCAGCATCGGAAGGCTCTGCCCAATCATCTGACGGATGGCATCCGTATCGTTAGTATAGGTACTCATAATATCCCCGTGGGCATGGGTATCGAAATATCTTATCGGCAGAGTTTCCATCCGCTTAAACATGCCGTTTCTCAGGTTTTTCAAGGTTCCCTGAGTTACCCCTGCCATCAATCTGGTATAAGTAAAAGAAGCCAAAACGCCAAAAAAATAAAAAATAGCCATAGTCATCAAAATAGAGACCAACTGCGGCCATACCGCATCCATACCCAGAGTAATTCCGGGAGTAATACATTCGTCAATCAGCCTCTGCATGAATACAGTAGCTACGGTAGAGGCCAGTGCGCTGACGATAATGCAGACTACTACCACCACCATACGAAGTTTATAATGTGCCAGAATAAAGCTCAGCAGCCGCTTTAAGGTTCCTGGCTGTATTGGTTGTTTATTTCTTTTTTGTCCTTCCATCGAAACCTCCTTTACTCTTCCCTGGCTTTGGTCTGAGAGTCATAGACCTGACGGTAAATTCCTCCCAACGCCAGCAGTTCTTCATGTGTACCGGACTCTGCTATGCGGCCGTTTTCCATAACCAGAATACGGTCCGCATCCTCCACAGAGGATACCCTTTGGGCAATAATGATTTTGGTCGTATCCGGAATCTCTTCCCGAAAGGCCCTGCGAATCAGTGCATCGGTTCTGGTATCTACTGCGGAAGTAGAGTCATCCAGAATAAGAATTTTAGGCTTTTTCAGCAGTGCTCTGGCAATACACAGCCTTTGCTTCTGTCCTCCGGAGACGTTGGTTCCGCCCTGTTCAATATGGGTGTCGTATTTTTCCGGGAACTGCTGGATAAATTCATGGGCCTGAGCCAGTTTGCATACATGTACCAGCTCTTCGTCCGTAGCCTCTTTATTTCCCCACCGAAGATTTTCCTTAATGCTTCCTGAAAAAAGAATATTCTTCTGCAAAACTACCGCCACCTGGCTTCTAAGGGCCTCAAGGTCATACTCCCGCACATCCTTTCCGCCTACCAGTACCCTTCCTTCGGTCACATCATAAAGCCGGGAAATAAGCTGAATCAGGGAGGTTTTGGAGGCTCCTGTCCCCCCCAGAATGCCTATAGTCTGACCGGAGCCAATTTCCAGGTTAATGTCCGCCAGAGCCGGCTTTTCACAGTCAGAGGTATATCGGAAAGTAACCCCTTCAAAAACGATGCTACCGTCCTTTACCTCTTTTTCTCCATCCGCAGGAGAGGTCAGCGTACTCTCGTGGTTCAGCACCTCCACAATACGGCTGCAGCCTTCTGTCGCTATGGAAACCATAACGAAGGTCATGGACAGCATCATCATGGAGGAAAGAATCTGTACCCCGTAACTAATCAGGGATGACAACTGCCCTGTGGTCAGCTCCGTAGCCCCCGTACTGATAATCAGCTTCGCTCCCAGAAAACTTACCAGCAGCATAGCCGTAAAAATGCAGAACATCATAATCGGATTATTTAAAGCCAGAATCTTTTCCACTCGGACAAAGTCCTTCCTCACTTCTTCCGAAGCTCTTTCAAACTTTGCCTTCTCGTACTCTTCTCTGACAAAGGATTTTACTACACGGATTCCTGCCACATTTTCCTGGACGGAATTGTTTAAGGCATCGTATTTCCTGAAAATTCTTTTAAAAATGGGAAACACCTTGAAAATAATTCCAAACAGCGCCACCCCCAGCACCGGAAGGATGCAGAGGAAAATCAGAGACATCCTGGCGTGTATCCGAAAGCTCATGATAACGGAAAAAATCAACATCAATGGCGTCCGCACTGCAATCCGGATAATCATCTGGTAGGCATTCTGAACGTTGGTTACGTCCGTGGTCATTCGGGTTACCAATGAGGAAGAAGAAAAATAATCAATATCGCCGAAAGCAAAGTCCTGTATCTTAAAGAACATATCCTGACGAAGGTTTTTGGCAAAGCCGCAGGACGCTGTGGCTGCCGACTTTCCTGCCAGCATACCGAAAACCAGTGAAAACGCAGCTAAAATAAAGAGAATTCCTCCGTATTTTATAACCGGCTCGAGGCTGTTTCCTCCTATTTGGTCAATCAGACTTGCCATAATCAGCGGCAGCAGACATTCCAGCACCACCTCTGCTGTAATGAATATGGGCGCTTTGATGGAGTCTTTTTTGTACTCCCGCACGCTTTTTAATAAAGTTTTTATCATAATACTCCTCCTTTATTTACGATATAGCTTTTCGTTTGGGGTATATCCTCAGTGTAGTGTACGTCCTTTTGTAGCTTGCTACATTTTATCAAAAAAGGATGCCGGACCAGCCGGCATTTTTAATCGATATTGGAATAAACCTGCTTTAAAAGGCGAATCAGTTCTTCCGTCTCCTCTTCGGAAAACCCCTTTGACATCTGCTTCTCATTCTCTTTCATCTTCTCATCCACCTTGCTTTTGATTTCATGAGCCTTTGGGGTCAGGTGAACCAGTTTATTACGCCGGTCAGAAGGGTCATGATGGCACTCTACGAAACCATTCTTCTCCAGACGGGATACCAACCCCACTACTGTGGGATGCGCCACATCCAGATAGCTTTCAATCTCCTTCTGAGTGCTTTCCGGCCCATAACGATGCAGATAGCTCAATATCCGTGCCTGGGAAAAGGTCAGGTCGCACTCCTTCAGTACCGCATCTCCCTGGGCCCACATCTTGTCGCTAATCAGTTTTATCAGATAACCTACATCATTATTTTTCATTCCGGTACACCTTTCTGTAGCCTGCTACATATTCTAACTCCCTTTGAAAAAATTGTCAAATGGTTTTTTATTTCAACTTATTTAACTTGGAAACCTTCCCGATAGCAATAAGTTTCATCGTTTTTTCCAGTGTCTTTTCCGGGTCAATATCGATATGAGCCTCTCCATTCTGGAGAATTGCCACAATATTAACGGAGTATTTTCTTCTAAGGTCTAATTGAAGCAGGGATTTGCCCACCCATTCCTCTTTTACCTCCAGCTCTATCATGGATACGTCCTCAGACAGTTCAATCAAATCAACGAAGCCTGAGCAAAGGAGATTCTTTGCCAGCCTGCTGCCGGATTCGCTTTCCGGAAACACCACCCGGTCGGCGCCCACCTTACTTAAAATTTTACAGTCCATTTCATTGGAGCATTTTGCAATAACCGTCTTAACCCCAATCTCCTTGCACAGCATGGTTGCCATCACACTGGCCTCCAGGCTGGTTGCCATGGCAACAATTACCACATCCACATTGGCGATGCCAAGCTGCTTAATTACCTCTGCATCTGTAATATCCGCACATTTACAATAAGGAATTTCATAAATTGCGGCATTAACAATGTCCTCATTCATATCCACAGCCAATACCTCTTCGCCGTTTTTCACCAGCTCCTTAGCCACGGCCATCCCATATCTTCCCAGTCCAAATACCGCATAGGTCTGTTTCCTGCTCATGATTTATCTTTCCTTTCTTTTCTTCACACTATCCCACACTGATTTTCTCCGTCGGACTCTTGATACTGTTTTCACTTTCTTTTCTCGTATTGAAGGCAATAGCAAGAGAAATAGGCCCGATTCTTCCCAAATACATGGTGACTATGAGGATGATTTTTCCCCACAGGTTCAGTATAGGCGTCAGGTTTCTCGTCAGGCCTACGGTTGCCGTTGCACTCACCGTTTCATAAACAATATCCAGAGCCTCCGCTTCCGTCACCACCGATAAAAGCACGGTGGAGGCAAACAGGATAATAAAGGACATACTCACCACTGCCCCAGCTTTGCTAAGGGCCTGCCTGGATATGCTTCTGT
>JBNMJJ010000152.1:0-5807 GCA_050873745.1 Lachnospiraceae bacterium
ATAAAAAAGAATACAAAGAATTTTACCTGCCCAAAAACAAGCCGGAAATCGTGGACGTACCCAGGATGAACTTTATTGCGGTCAGGGGAAAAGGCAATCCAAATGAGGAGGGGGGAGAGTATAAGGCTGCTATCGGTCTGCTATATGGAATCGCTTTTACCATTAAGATGAGCAAAAAGGGAAAGCATAAGATTGACGGCTATTTTGACTATGTGGTGCCGCCCCTGGAAGGCTTCTGGTGGCAGGAAGGTGTCTGTGGGGTAGACTACAGCCGAAAAGAAGATTTTTGCTGGATAGCGGTAATCCGGCTGCCGGATTTTGTGACGAAAGAGGACTTTCATTGGGCGGCAGAGGAGGCTTCCGGGAAAAAGCAGCAGGATTTTTCCAAAGTGGAATTTATGACCATAAGAGAAGGGCTTTGCGTCCAATGTCTGCATACAGGAGCTTATGATGATGAACCCGCCACAGTGGCGCTGATGGAGCAGTTTCTTATGGAAAACGGGTATGAGACGGATTTTTCATCGGAAAGGAAGCATCACGAAATTTATCTGTCGGATGCAAGGCGTGTTGCGCCGGAAAAATTAAAGACGGTAATCAGGCATCCGGTGAAAAAGACACTCTCTCATAGCAAGGAGATTAAATAGCAACGTCAAAAGAATTTCATGATTAATATTGTAAAAAAATGCGGTTAGGGTTATAATTTATTTGTTATCAGATGCAGGAAAGCCCATAAAGAGAGGAGCCGCTATGAATCATGGTAAAAAGATGATTGCGCCAATCATTATTACGGTAATTATGGTCTTATATTATTTGGGTATAGGAGCATTCCTTTTAATGGGGCCCGGCATCGGAACTGGGGTGACTGCAATAATCGCCATCGTTTCCGTACTGCTATCGGGTGTGATGATTGGCGTGTTAATCAGCAGAATAAAAGAGATAAGGAGTGGTGAAGAGGATGATCTTAGTCAATACTGATTATATCACCGGAAAAGAACTGGAGATGCTTGGATTGGTACGGGGAAGTACAATCCAGACCAAAAATTTGGGAAAGGACATTACTCAGGGTTTCAAAACTTTAGTAGGCGGAGAGTTGAAAGCCTATACTGAGATGATGAATGAGGCAAGAGCTTTGGCTACCAAGCGTATGGTAGAGGAAGCAGAGGGCATGGGAGCAGACGCAATCGTGAATATCCGTTATGCCTCGGCAGCAGTAATGCAGGGAGCGGCAGAAGTAATCGCATACGGAACCGCAGTTAAATTCAAATAGGAATAGAAATTTTACATAAAACCCACAGGTCTTAACCGGATTAAGCCTGTGGGCTTTATTTTTTTCATTTACCTGTTGACTACTACCTTACGTCATAGTTTATGCTGATATTACACGGAAGGAGAGACGCACATGATGACGGTAAAGGAAGTCAGTAAACTGACGGGAGTGAGTATACGCACTCTGCAATATTATGACAAAATCGGTTTGTTCCATCCCACAGAATATAACCAGTCGGGCTACAGGATGTATGACGATACATCCCTGGAGAGGTTGCAGCAGATTTTACTGTTTAAAGAGCTGCAATTTTCCTTAAAGGAAATCAAAGCGATTCTGGACAGTTCTGACTTTGACCGAAACAGGGCCCTGGAGCAGCAGATTACTCTGCTGACCATGAAAAAAGAACATTTGGAACATATGATTCTCTTTGCCCGTGGAATACAAATAATAGGAGGGAAAACAATGGATTTTTCTGTATTTGATACCCGGAAGATGGATGAATATGCCCGTCAGGCGAAAGAAGCCTACAAAAATACTGCCGAGTACAAGGAATTTGAGGAAAAAAGAAAAAACTGTTCAGCCAAAGACGACCAGAGGCAGATGGTGGAGTGTATGGAGCTGTTCAGTCAGTTTGGCAAAATCCGGCAGCAGGAGCCTTCCGGCAAAGAGGCCCAGAAGCAGGTAAAGGCTTTGCATAATTTTATCAATGAACATTTTTATACCTGTTCGATGAAGATGCTGGCTAAACTTGGTCAAATGTACGCCGGAGGAGGCAGCATGACGGAAAACATTGATGCGGTGGGCGGAGAAGGAACTGCCCGGTTTGTGGCAGAAGCTATTCAGTTTTATTGCAAAGAGTAAATGGAGAAGGGCAGCAGCATAGAGAATGCTATGGCAGGGAGGTTATTTTTGTTTTGTATTCTGAGGGTTTATGATAGAATACAGTTATAAACTACAGAAGAAAGACAGAAAATTAAGGAGGGTTCATTTTGAAATCGATTAAAATTAAGGATACAACGAGAGAAGAACGGATACAGATTGTGAATCAGGCGCTGGCAGTGTGCGGAGGCGGCTGCGATTTTTGCAATGGTTGTGATAATCTCGGCGGAGGAAGAATTGACGACATTTATCAGCCCTATATTGACGGACTGAAAGAAATTTCAGAAATTAATATGGAATATAGCAGGAGTACGGTGAGAGGGTAGCGTTATCCGGCATGGCATGAGGGGGCGAAAGGCCCCCTTTTTCATTTTTCGGCATAAGAATCGATGGGTGAAGAGATTTTTTCTCAGGGATTGCACATACTAAGGAAAAAGAAAAGAGGAATCCTGGATGGAATCATTGTGGAGAAAGCAGGCAGGAGCCATAGAAGGGCAGCCCAAGGAGCAGCCGAAGAAAAATGAGAACAGAGCAAAACAGTCAGGAAAAGACCATCATGAAGTGATTGTCATAGGAGCGGGACTGGCAGGGTTGTTGACTGCCTATTATTTGCAGGAGGCAGGCAAGCAGGTTCTGGTACTGGAGGCGGATAAAATCGCTTCCGGGCAGACGGAGAGAACCACCGCCAAGATTACCAGCCAGCATAGCTTAAAATACAATAACCTAATCAAAAAGGTGGGGAGGCAGGAGGCGAAGCTGTATGCAGAAGCCAACCAGAAAGCCATCGATGAATACGAACGCCTGATTCGGGAAAAGAAAATTGACTGCCAGTTCAAGCGGTGTCCGGCCTATTTGTATGCTGCCCGGGCCACAGAGAACGAGGCGGCCGATTTAAAAAAGAAAGAGATGGAGCAGGCCGTAAATGAATTGAAGGAAGAGACCCAGGCAGCGGCAAGTTTGGGGATTGACGCATCCTTTACTACAGAAACAGAACTGCCTTTTCCCATAAAAGGGGCCATGTGTTTCGCCCGGCAGGCTCAGTTTTCGCCGCTGGAGTTTGTCCGGTATCTGGCTGGTGAGCTGGAAATCCGGGAAAACACTCCGGTAATGGGGATAAAAGGCAATAAAGTGATTATAAAAGAGGGGGCACTGGAGGCGGATAAGATTGTTATGGCCGCCCACTATCCTTTTGTCAATCTGCCCGGTTTCTACTTCTTAAGGCAGCATCAGGAAAGAAGCTACGTTTTGGCCCTTTCCGGCTGTAAAAAAATAGAAGGGATGTATCTGGGACTGGGGCAGGAGGGGCTTTCCCTTCGGCAGGCAGGTGAGTATTTGCTGTTAGGAGGAGGCTCCCACCGCACTGGGGAAAACAAGGCAGGAGGAAAATATACTTTTCTGGAGCAGGCAGCGAAGCAGTATTTTCCCCAGGGAAAGATAGAAGCCCGCTGGTCGGCACAGGACTGTATGCCCCACGATGGAATCCCTTTTATCGGAAAATACTCTGTCTTTACCCCTCATCTCTATGTGGCTACGGGATTTCAAAAATGGGGGATGACCACTTCCATGGTAGCGGCGCAGCTTATTCGTGACAGTCTGTGTGGGAAGGACAGTCCCTATGAAAAAGTGTTTTCGCCTCAGCGATGCCATGTCAGCGCCGGTATGGGAAGCTTTTTAACGGATACGGGGGTGAGCGTAAAGGGCCTGGCAAAAGGGGCTTTTCATCACCCTAAGGAGGGGCCGGAGGCATTGGCTGTGGGGCATGGAGGAATTGTGTCCATAGACGGAAAACGGTACGGCTGCTTTCGGGATGATAAGGGGGAAATGCACGTTATTTCAGCCAAATGTCCGCATCTGGGCTGTGAACTGGAATGGAATCCGGATGAAAAAAGCTGGGATTGCCCCTGTCATGGCTCCCGGTTCGACATAGATGGCAGATTGCTGGACAATCCGGCGAAGCATGGACTTTGAGACGGCCGATAAAAAAGAAATAAGGGCAGCCGATAAGAAGCGGAATAATTTTGCTGATGCCAGGTTAAGAATGGAGGGTCGACAAAAGATAAAATTTACCTTTCGGCCCAGGCGGCAAAACCGGAGATTTATCGTTTGGCACAGGTCGGACGGAATCGGGATTGACGAGGGAAAAACAACAGGATATGATATATAGAATAAGAGAAAAACCGGTTTTGGAGGTAACAAAAGAATGAAATTAAGTGAACAGATTCGACAGGATAAAGAATATCTGGTCAGAATGCGGAGAGATTTTCATATGCACCCTGAGCTGTCCCTGCAGGAGGTACGGACGGCGCAGGTAATTGAAGCAGAGCTGGAGCAGTTTGGAATTTCCCATAAGCGGATTGGAGAAACCGGAGTTTTGGGAATTTTGCAGGGAACCGGTGAGGGAAAGGGTGTGATAGCCTTAAGAGCCGATATTGACGCCCTGCCTTTGGTGGAAACCAACGAGGCAGAGTATTGTTCGCTGACCAAGGGGGTAATGCACGCCTGCGGCCACGATGCCCATACCGCCTGTCTGTTGGGAGCGGCTAAGGCGCTGGCAGCTAACCGGGATTGCTTTGGGGGAGAAATACGGTTTATTTTCCAGCCTGCGGAGGAAATCGGCAAAGGAGCCTCCGATTTTATCGAAGCAGGCGTTATGGAGGGTGCGGAGCGTGTCTTTGGCCTGCATCTTGCGCCGGATTTGCCTATGGGAACCATTGGCGTTACCCCTGGATTAAATAACGCCGCAGTGGACCATTTTTGCATAGAGGTTGAAGGAAAAGCGACCCATGTATCCACGCCCCAGTTGGGAGCGGATGCTTTGTATGCCGCCAGCCAGATTGTGGTGGCCTTGCAGGGGATGATTTCCAGACGGACTTCTCCTGTGGAACCGGTAATTATTGGGGTGGGAAAATTTAATTCAGGAACCACCTACAATGCAGTACCGGGTTCGGCCAGATTGGAGGGAACCACCCGTACAATTTCGGAAGAGATGCGTATGCAGATACGCCGGTGGATTGACGAGACGGTAGAACAGACGGCGGCTTTAAGCGGGGCCACAGCCAGAGTAATCTGGACCGGAATCACTCCTGCACTGATTAATGATGTTCAGGTCAGTAGGGAGGTGAAAGAGGCAGCCGGGGCCTTGGGAGAAAAGGTTAAGGTCATTACCGACCGCCCCCTTTCCCTGGGAGGCGATAATTTTGCGGAATTTCAGCGGATAGTTCCGGGCTGCTACGCTTATCTGGGAACGGCTAATCCCGAGGTGGAAAATTCCCTGAACAGCCTCCATAACGGTAATTTTGATTTGGATGAGGAAGCTCTGGTTCTGGGCGCTTCGCTCTATGCCGGGTACGCTAAACAGTGGCTGTCGAAAGAGTAGATTCCCTGTATACTAATGAGCTGCTTTAAGCAGAAGAATGGAGGAAAAATGAAAAATCCTTTGCATTACCAATTATCTGAATATGATTGCGGGCCCACCTCCATGCTCAATGCCATGAGCTATTTATTTGAACGGGAAAAGCTCTCCCCGGAGCTTCTGCGCAACATCATGCTTTATTGTCTTGACTGCTATGGTGCGGATGGCAGCAGCGGAAAAAGCGGAACCTCCTGCATGGCGATGATGTTTTTAAGTAATTGGCTGAATGGATTTGGAACTGCAGGGCAT
>JBNMJJ010000153.1:0-5803 GCA_050873745.1 Lachnospiraceae bacterium
AAATTATACCAAATCCTGCATAATAAACAAAATTTTGCGCTTTTCTCCCATTTTACCTCTAAATAATGATTGATAACGGCTTAACTCTGTGATATGTTATATAAGCCGATAAGGTAATTGATTCTAAGTGAGAAGGGAGAAAACAAATGAAATTCTTTAAGAAAGTAAGTGTAACAGCAGGATTAGTTGGTATGCTGGCAGTTGCTGCAGCCTGCGGAAAGGAGCAGCCTGCAAATGCAGTACAGCCGGAGTCTACAGAAACAGCGGCCCAGCAGGAGATGACTCCTCAGGAACGGTATGAGGCGATGAATGCTCTTCAGGCAAATGCTACAAGCATGGATGCCAGAATACTTCTTGATATGGATTTGACCATTGCCGGTCAGAATACAAAAACGGTTACCGATATGAGAATGACCACATTCATGGAACCGCTCAAGGCAAGAATGGAGATGAATATGGATTTGGGTGACCAGGGAAGCCAGAGTACGCAGGTGTATCTTGAGGTCACAGAAGATAATAAGGGCATGATGTATATGAATGACGGAACCCAGTGGTTCAGCCAGGAGGTACCGGAAATAAGCACCGCTATGGAAGCGTATGATGCGAGAGAAAGTATAGGCGCATATGTGGAGGGACTTACCGACCTTACCGAGGCTGGAAGAGAGCAGATTGACGGCAGGGAAACCGTAAAGCTTACCGGAGTAATAACCGGAGAAGAATTGAAGCAGAGCATGTTAGCAACAGGTTCACTGGACAGTCTGAACGGATTAGTCAGCGAAGAACAGTTTAACAGCATATTCGAGGGACTTGAGAATGAAAGCTCCGGCTTTGAGCTTTGGGTTGATGCGGAAACAAATGCAATGGTAAAATATACCCAGGATATGACAGAGGTGATGAACAAGCTCTATACCAATATGGCAGCAGCCTTGTCTGATGGCGTAGAGGTTGAAATGTCTGTAGGAAAGATGGTTGTTACCGTTCAAGATATTGTACTCGATAATGTAGAGGATTTTGAAATTCCGGCAGAGGCAAAACAATAACAGTTTGTGTGATTACGGCGGTCATCAGTAACCTGTATGTTACGATGACCGTTTTTTTTGCGAAAGAGCAGGATTTTAAAGCAGGCATCAGTTTGATAAGGTTGTTGTATCATTCATTAATTTGTGATATATTATAGAAACAGTGACCGATAATCCATGTGGATTATAAAGTTTAATACAAAGAGGATGAAGGAGGCTATATCCAAATGGCAAAGGATAAGAAAGATTTTCTCAAGAGGGTGGAGAAGGAGAAGAAGCTTAGCCAGTCGGAGTATTTACAGAAGAATGTCAAGCAGGTGTATATTATACTGGTGTGTGCGATTATTGCTTTGGCAGCATTTATTTTCATCAGTATTTTTAATACGGGAATGCTGAATGGGCAGACAGAAACGGTTAGATTTTTGAACCAGTATCGGCTGGGGTCAAAGGCATTGACGGCAGCCGTTCAATCCTATGCAGTTACCGGTAAACAGGAGTATTATGATGCTTATATGCGGGAACTGGAAGTGGACAAGAATCGTGATATTGCTTTGGCTGGATTGAAAAGAAACGATATTGTTGATAGAGAATGGGCGATGATTAACGGTATTGCAGATATGTCCAACAATCTGGTGCCTCTGGAAGTAGAAGCAATGGAAGCGGTGCAGGCAGGGAAAATGGATGCGGCCGTTGAAGCGGTTTTCGGAACCGAATATGAAGAAACCATTCAAAAGATTAACAGCCAGACGGAGGAAATGATTTCTTCAGCCACCAGTCGGCTTCAGGCTAAAGTTACCAGACTGGAGATTATTCAATATATCATTTGCCTGATTTTCGTAGTGGAATTTATTGCCTTGGTTCAGTCCGTAATCAAAACCATCAAATTCTCCCGCAGAGAATTATTGGAGCCTATCGTCAGAACAGCGGATATTCTTCACGAATTTGCACAGGGTAAATTAAATGTGGACATGGAGGACCTCCAGGGAGAAGTGGGAGAGGTTGGACAGATGGTAGAGCATCTGACCTTTATGAAGCAGTATTTCGCTGATATGATTGAGGATATATCCTATGTGCTGGGAGAAATGGGTAAAGATAATTACCTGGTTCAGGTCAATAAAGAATACCTTGGGGATTTCCAGCAGATTAGAGTTGCTATCGAGACGATTTTAGCGGAAACCAGAGAGATTCTTGTTTCACTCAGAAACAGCGCACAGGAAATTGACAGCGGTTCAGACCAGTTGGCTACCACTGCTATGGAATTAGCGGAAGGAAGTACACAGCAGTCCATGCAGGTGGCGGAGATTGTAGAATTGATTCGCCAGATGACCAAAACCATGGAAGAACAGGTGGAGGAGGCTCATACCACTGTTGAGGCTTCCAACAGGGCAAGTGAAAGTCTGCTTCGGGGTAACGAAAAGATGGAGGAACTGAAGGTGGCGATTGCAGAAATTGCCAGATGTTCCGAGCAGATTGGCACCATTATTGCTACCATTGAGGATATTGCCAGCCAGACCAATCTGTTGTCTTTGAATGCAGCTATTGAGGCGGCAAGAGCAGGAGAGGCAGGACGCGGTTTTGCGGTTGTGGCAGAGCAGGTTAAGAGCCTGGCAGAGGAGTCTGCTAAAGCTGCAGGAAAAACGAAGCTGTTAATCGAAACTACGGTTCAGGCAGTGGAAAAGGGAATCCAATATGCAGATGACACTGCAGCCAGCATGGCAGAAGTTATGCAGGGGGCTAAGATGTCTACCGACCTGATGAACAAGATGGCTGTGGATTTACAGAAGGAAGCTGAGAATATGCGCTCCATCGACCAGAGCATCGGAGTGGTTTCACAGGTTGTTGACAATAACTCTGCTACTTCAGAGGAAACGGCTGCAATCAGTCAGGAGCAGTCTGCTCAGGTTACGACCATGGTGGGCATGATGGAAAGATTCGCTGTTGAATAAGAGGAGCCTTATCCTGTAGAATAGGGAAGAGATAAGAAGCATATCCTGAGGGTATGCTTCTTTTTGTAGACATAATATGGCAGGCAATAATAGAGGTTCATCGGTGTATGGCACTTCAAAATGGAGGTAAACAATGGACAGAATTCTGGTCACAGGCGGAAGCGGCTTTTTGGGAAGCCGAATCTGCCGGTATTTTATGGAAACCAAAAAAGGAGAGGCACAGGTATTTGCGCCTTCCCACAGGGAGATGGATTTTACGGATATGGAATCTGCAAGAGCCTATATTTTACGCAGCAGGCCACAGCTGGTATTCCATTGTGGGGGAGTATCGGACACGGAATATACCCGTACCCATCCTGAGGAGAGCTTTTGTATTAATGTGGAAGGAAGCCGGAATCTGGCCAGAATTACGGGTGAATTGAATATTCCTATGGTTTTTACCAGCTCAGACTATGTTTATCAGGGAAAAACTATCGCAGGAAAAAAATATGATGAGAAAGTAGACGCTTTTCGGGAAGAGGATGCCTGTCCGGAACATGAATACGGCAGACAAAAGCTGGAAGCGGAAAAAGCCTGTCTGGCCTGTAATCCCCTGGGGGTAGCCCTTCGTCTTACCTGGATGTACGACTTGCCTGAGAGGATGTGGGGAGGAGAGCTGCGAGCCGAAGAAACCACCGGGCATATGCAGCATGGGGATGAACCTCTGCCGATTAAGCAAAATTTGCTGACTAACCTCCTTAGGGCACAGGAGAGAAACCAGCCAATCGCTTTTGCACGCCATGAATACCGGGGAATTACCAACGTATGGGATGTGGTGAAAAATCTGGAAAAAGCCAGTAAATTACCACCGGGAATCTATAATTTCGGATGTGACAATGCCCTGCCAACCATTGAGGTGGCAAGAATGGCGGCTAAAATTTTGGGAATTTCTCCAGCCCTGATTGTAGAGGATGAACAGCGTTTTGCCCATCGGCCCAGGAATATTACCATGTCTATGGCGAAATTGAAGAAACAGGGAATTGATTTTGGGAGTACGATAGAGGGAATAAAAAACTGGAATAGGAGTAAAGCATGAGGCTTTTTGGAAAGCATTTTTGCAATTCAACGTTGCCAAGCTCTGAAAAGTAATGATACAATGGAAAAGATTTGAGCTTTTTTCTTTTTCAGGAAGGAGAAAAGCCTATCAAAAGAAATTCGGATAGGAGAATAGTTTATGCCTTCAACATATGCTCATTATCGCATGGGGCAACAAGTGCGTCAGCGTCTTTCCAGTTCTCTTCGGGAAGTAATTGAACAGTATCCTGATTTGTATAATATCGGTCTGCATGGCCCTGATTTGCTCTTTTATTATAATGCCTATGGCAGAAATCGCATAAATTCCACTGGAGTGGAGCTGCATAAGCGTTCGGGAAAATTCTTCTTTCAGCGTGCAGGAGAAATGATTCGAAAGAAGGGGATGGATGCGGCTCATTTGTCTCATGCCTATGGTTTTCTCTGCCATTTTGCCTTGGACGTCACCTGTCACGGCTTTGTGAATGGCCAGATTAAGAATACGGGAGTGGAGCATCTGGCGCTGGAAAGTGAGCTGGACAGACGCTTTTTGCTGATGGATGGCAAAGACCCTGTGTCTACACGGGTAACCGGGCATTTGATTCCCAGTAAAGCCACAGCGGAGGTGATTAAAGATTTTTATCCAGGACTGACAGTGAAAGAGGTGTACAAATCCATAAAGGACATGGTGTTTTACCTGAATTTTCTGGTGTCTCCCGGGAAAATAAAGAGGGGCTTTATCGTCAATGGCCTGAAGCTGGCAGGTCAGTATGATACGATTGGCGGACTTTTGATTCAGCACAAGGAAAATCCGGCGGCCAAAGGAAGCGTTGAACGGCTGCTTGGGCTGTATGAGAAAGGGAGGGAGCTGGCTATCCGGCTGATAGAGGAATATGAGGAATATTTGGCTGGGAAAAAAGAGCTGGACGCTATCTATAATTATAATTTTGAAACAATTTTAACGGAAAAATAAAAACCGAAAGAAGGTTATGCCAGTGGCAGAATCTTCTGGCGGATAAGCTGCTTTTGCAGCAGATTGAGAGGAAAAATGAAACTGACAAGAGAAGAAAGAAACTGGGTGCTGTATGATGTGGGAAACTCGGCTTTCACCATGCTGATTGCCACCATCGTGCCGATTTATTTTAACCATTTGGCAGGCAGTGCAGGAATCTCAGACGTGGATTATCTGGCCTACTGGGGATATGCGGCATCCATTAGTACGTTGGTGGTGGCTCTTTTGGGGCCGGTCTGCGGTTCAATCGCAGATACGAAGGGCTATAAAAAACCGATGTTTCTTGTTGCTCTGACCATAGGGGCCATAGGCTGCCTTTCTCTTGGGCTGGCAAAGCAATGGGCTCTGTTTCTGATTGTTTTCATTATCACTAAGGTGGGCTATTCCAGCAGCCTGATTTTCTACGATGCCATGCTTACGGATGTCACCACCAGGGAACGTATGGATCAGGTCTCTTCTCAGGGGTACGCCTGGGGCTATATCGGTAGCTGCGTTCCCTTTGTTCTTTGTCTGGTAGTGGTGTTGGGCTCCGGAAACTTTGGCATGAACATGGCTCAGGCGATGGCAGTAGCCTTTATCATCACCGCTGTCTGGTGGGTAGGGATGACCATTCCTTTAGTGAAAATTTACCGACAGAAATTTTATGTGGAAAAACAGCCCCAGGTAGTAAAAGAGAGTTTTAAGCGTCTGGGCAAAACCTTTGCCAATGTAAAAAAAGAAAAGAAAGTTTTTCTGTTTTTGCTGGCCTTTTTTTTCTATATCGATGGTGTATATAC
>JBNMJJ010000154.1:0-5799 GCA_050873745.1 Lachnospiraceae bacterium
GACCGCAGCAGCCACCTCACTGTCGGTCTGGGAGGACAGAGCATTCTCCCAGCCATATTTTTGCGTCAACTGCTGATAGTTTTCTATGATTCCGTTATGAACCAGAGTCACCCTTTTGAAACGGTGCGGGTGGGTATTCTCATCGGTTACTCCTCCATGAGTAGCCCAGCGTGTATGACCGATTCCGCAGGTTCCTGATATATCCTTTTGTTCGCATAAGGAACGTAAATCCCTGACCCTTCCTGCACATTTTACCACCTTTGGCTTTCCCTTATCTTCCGCCGAAAGGGCTATACCGGCACTGTCATACCCTCTGTACTCCAACACCTCCAAAGCGTCTAAAAGAATTTCTCCTGCCTCTTTACTTCCTGTATATCCAATAATTCCACACATATTCTTTTCCTCATTATCTTTATATTATTCTATTTAAGGAAACGGCTATTTAATCAGCGTTTCCTTAGCCTTTTTACCTTAATCGTCATGCCCCTGCAGGACATAACAGCGTTTCTTTTTATCTTTTTTCCGTTATATCGTATTTGTTTTACAGTTTCCTGTATATTTGCCGATATATCTCGCACCGGAATCGTACGGAAGGGCATCCGCCGAATTTTCGATAACCCTTCTCCTCGTCGTCCTTTAAAATGCTGGCGCATCAAAGGCTCATGGCGCTGAATGAGGAAAACAATAAAAGTAAATCCTTTTTCTCTATAGAGTTGTCAAGGTGCATTGCTGTGTTTCTTTTTCACAGCTATATTTAAACACGCTCTATATTCCCTTTTAGGGTTGCGTGGTTAAATCTATTTTCGTAGCAAGGTACAAAATAAAAAGATGTGAAGCCTTAGACTTTACACCCTGATTTTTTAATATATACAGCTACTTTATATTATACTTGTAACTTATCGCTTTCAAGCCACTTTCTATTTTCAGAACTGGTACCCCAAGCGTCTAATGCTAACTCGTAAGTATCGTTTACTTTATGCTTGATTTCTCGGACTTCTTTTTTTAGTTCTAACTGACCGGCTTTGATTGATGATACTTCAGACTCAATTTTATCAACCCGGTTGCTCATTGATGATACTTCAGACTCGATTTTACCAACCCGGTTGCTCATTGATGATACTTCAGACTCGATTTTACCAACCCGGTTGTTGATTGATGATACTTCAGACTCGACTTCACCAAGCCGGTTGCTCATTGATGATACTTCGGACTCGACTTCACCAAGCCGGTTGCTCATTGATGATACTTCAGACTCGACTTCACCAAGCCGGTTGTTGATTGATGATACTTCAGACTCGACTTCACCAAGCCGGTTGCTCATTGATGATACTTCAGACCCGATTTTATCAAGCCGGTTGTTGATTGGTTGAAGTAATGTTGATATTGCCTGTAAATCGTCATTTGTCAACGCCATATTATCACCATCCTTTTTGTGGTTACTGATTTTATTAACTGTTTGCAGTATATCACAAGTTGGATGCAAAGTCTATTCAATTATCAACGAATCATGAAAGCGATGTTTCCTCTTTCTCTTTTTTCTTCTTCTTTCCTTCTACTGCTTCAATACATTCAACAACTTTGTTATTATCAAACCCCTGTTCTCTCAGCCAGTCAATCAAATTTAAAACCCCGGTTGCTGTCATCGCTTTCATTACCTCCATATGCTTCCATTATTAAAAAAGCAGGGTGGCAAGCCCCTGCTTTCCACTATTGCTCCGGCTGATTTATTCCTCTTTTTCTCTGATACTTTAGTCGTCTATCAGTTTTTGTACTTTCTTTTTCGCTTCTTCTAAATCCTTACAACCGTCTAAAATCATACCAACCATTTCAAGGATTGTTTTGAACTGCTTATCTGTCATAACCTCCGCCATATACTTTTCTCCGATTTCTTTCAGATTTGCTTGCCCTCATCCGATAATATTATTATAAACCGTTCATAAATTATTGTTAAGGCATATTATTCTATAGTTTATTATCTATAGCCAAAAACAGCAAACTTAATGATGGAACAGGCGGATTCCGGTAAAGGCCATAGCCATGCCGTACTTATCACAGCACTGGATAACCAAATCATCCCTTACGGAGCCGCCGGGCTGGGCAATATACTTTACACCGCTTTTTCTGGCCCGCTCAATATTATCGCCAAAGGGGAAGAATGCGTCCGAGCCAAGGGCCACTCCTTCCAGCTTATCCAGCCACACTCTTTTCTCTTCTCTGGTAAATACCGCCGGTTTTTCGGTAAATACTCTTTCCCATGCACCGTCCGCCAACACATCCATATATTCCTCACCGATATAATTATCGATGGCATTGTCACGGTCTGCTCTTGCCACTCCTTCTTTAAAGGGCAGATTAAGCACCTGGGGGGCCTGCCTGAGCCACCAGTTATCGGCTTTATTTCCTGCCAGTCTGGTACAGTGTACCCTGGACTGCTGCCCTGCACCGATACCGATAGCCTGTCCGTCTTTTACAAAACAGACCGAATTGGACTGGGTATATTTCAGCGTAATTAAGGAAATCAGCAAATCGATTTTTGCCTCCCTGGGAATTTCCTTATTGGCGGTTACCACATTTACCAGAAGCGCATCGTTGATGAGCAGTTCATTCCTTCCCTGCTCAAAGGTAATACCGAACACTTCTTTACGTTCAACAGGCGCCGGAACGTAGGCCGAATCGATTTCGATTACATTGTAATTGCCATTCTTTTTTGCCCTTAAAATCTCCAATGCTTCCGGTGTATAGCCGGGAGCGATGACCCCGTCGGACACCTCTCTTTTTATCATTTTTGCCGTATCCAAATCACAAACATCGGATAAAGCGATGAAATCACCGAAGGAGGACATTCTGTCCGCTCCCCTCGCTCTGGCATAGGCACAGGCCAGAGGAGAAAGCTCTCCCAAATCATCCACCCAGTAAATCTTAGCCAAAGTCTCGGTCAGAGGCAGCCCCACTGCTGCACTTGCCGGAGATACATGCTTGAATGAAGTAGCCGCCGGAAGACCTGTAGCAGCCTTTAACTCCTTCACCAACTGCCAGCCATTAAAGGCATCCAGAAAATTGATATATCCCGGCTTTCCGCAGAGCACTTTGATGGGCAGCTCCTCCCCTGTGTTCATGTAAATTCTGGACGGCTTCTGATTGGGATTGCATCCATATTTTAATTCCAGTTCTTTCACTTCGCTTTCCTCCCTGTTTTATTGGTTTTTATTCACAATTCTGGTTTCCCATTTACCTGTTTCAGCATCGATATAGCGTACAAATAAAGACACTTTATTGTCTTCATTCAGACTGTTCCACAGCATATTTGTAAACTCGTCGATGGTTCCTCTGATTTCCACCAGCTTAGGCTCTCCTTCAAAGCTGGGCAGCGGATTTCCATCCTGCATATAGGTATGGATAAAACGCCCCTCTCCGGCTGCGGGATTATGGTAAGCAAAGGTATAGCGGTTACAGGCATCCGAATTGCCGTTGTTGCTTTTCAGAATAGACATGGCATAGTTAAAGCCTCCATCCTCAAGATGGATAATTCCCGAAATTCTGGGGGTGTAGTTGGGCGCATCCGGTTCAAACTCCCGGCTTCTCAAGCTCTGCTCAAAGGTAAGCTGCCTGTCCATCCCCTCATAAATCGTATCCGTCTGGTCGCCGTTGGTAACGATGGTTTTATTGCCCAATACCCTGACGGGCGCATAGATAATCAGGGACGGGTCGGTCATTTTGGAAGGGTCAAACGCCTGGGTACGAATCCCTTCTCCCTCCTCCACAAAAATACGATTTCTGCTGTTTTCACTTCTTCCCATGATAAAATAAGCAGCCACTGCCTTCTTTCCGTCAGCCGTTTTTCCGATGACGATTCCCCTTCCCGGATAGGCATTGCTTTTCAATTCTGTTTCCAACTTTCTGCTTTCCATACTCATCCTCCTAAAACCAATTCTTTAGTCTGTCATAAAAGAACAGGCAAGAAACACTACCATTGTCCGCTCCCTCGCCTGCAACAGTAATGTACTTGCCCTCCTGCTCTTTACAGTCTATGCCTACTTAGCCACGATATTTACGATTCTGCCGGGCACATAAATTTCCTTGATAATATTGCCGGTCAGCTTATCACCGAGAGCCTCCTTTGCTGCACTGATGGCTGTATCCTTATCCACATCAGCAGCTACCTTAATCAGGGCTCTGGTCTTTCCATTCACCTGAACGGCGATTTCCACGGTTGCCTCCACGGTCTTTGCCTCGTCGTATTCAGGCCAGGCGGCCTGATATACTCTGCCTTCATTTCCCATAAGCTGCCACAATTCTTCTGTAATATGGGGCGCAACGGGATTAAGCAGAAGAAGCAGGGTTTTGTACTCCGCTTTATTTACGGCATTTTTCTTATAAAAATCGTTAATTAATGCCATCATTGCCGCAATAGCTGTATTGTATTTTAAATTTTCAAAATCATTGCTTACCTTCTTGATGGTCTGGTGCATCTTCGTTTCCATGTCTTCGCTGTAGACGTCTCCATCCACCAGAATATCCTGCAATTTCCATACACGGTCCAAAAATCTTCTGCATCCCTTTACTCCGTCATCCGACCAGGCGGCGCTCAGGTCGAAAGCTCCGATGAACATTTCATAGGTACGCAGGGTATCCGCACCGTAATCCTGTACGATTTCATCTGGATTAACCACGTTTCCTCTGGATTTGGACATTTTTTCTCCATTGGAGCCTAAAATCATGCCATGGGAGGTTCTCTTCCGGTAAGGCTCCGGACAGGGAACTACCTTCTCATCGTAAAGGAATTTATGCCAGAAACGGGAATAAAGCAGGTGTAAAGTGGTATGCTCCATACCGCCGTTATACCAGTCTACAGGCATCCAGTAATCCAGGGCTTCTTTACTTGCCAGGGCCTCTGTATTAGTGGGGTCGGTGTAGCGTAAAAAATACCAGGAGGAGCCTGCCCACTGAGGCATGGTATCGGTTTCTCTCTGAGCGGGACCCTGGCAGCAGGGACAGGTGGTTTTTACCCAGTCCGTCATGGCTGCCAGAGGAGATTCTCCGTTGTCCGTAGGCATATAGCTTTCCACCTCGGGAAGCTCTAAAGGCAATTCCTTCTCTTCGATAGCCACATAGCCGCATTTTTCACACTTTACAATGGGAATAGGCTCACCCCAATAACGCTGTCTGGAGAATACCCAATCCCGCAGCTTGAAATTCGTTTTTGCCGTTCCGATGCCTTTTTCTTCCAAAAATTCAATCATTTTTACCTTGGCATCCGCCACGGAAAGTCCGTTCAAAAAGCCGGAATTTACCAGAGTTCCGGCAGCCACATCCGTATACACAGCCTCCTGTACGCTTACGTCGCTTCCCGCCACCACTTCAATAATGGGCATATTAAATTTTTTGGCAAAATCCCAGTCTCTTTCATCATGGGCAGGAACCGCCATAATGGCTCCGGTTCCATAGGTCATTAACACATAGTCGGAAATCCAGATAGGAATTTGGGTATCATTGACCGGATTAACGGCCGTCAGCCCATCTATCATTACACCGGTCTTATCCTTCGCCAACTGGGTCCGTTCAAAGTCGGATTTACGGGCAGCCATTTCCCGGTATTCCACAAGAGCATCGTAATTTTTGATTTCCGCTTTATATTTTTCAATAATAGGATGTTCCGGAGAAACAACCATATAGGTAGCGCCAAACAGGGTGTCCGGTCTGGTGGTATAGACACGCAGCTTATCTTCCTTACCGGAAATGGCAAAATCCACTTCTGCTCCCTGGGATTTTCCAATCCAGTTCTTCTGGGAAACTTTAACC